>JANYDX010000551.1 GCA_025363395.1 Verrucomicrobiota bacterium | reverse complement strand
TACCATCATCCCGGCCAAAGCCGGGAGGCAAAAAAATGGGGTGGGGGTTGAAGAAGGACGTGAGGCTGGCGCAAACCAAGCGATCACAACGGAAACTTTCCGTTTCAAATCATTAACCGGGTTCACGTCAAAATGTCCCCGCACTCCCACCCGGGCGATTCGATGTCTATCATCCAGTAAGAAATTGATCTAGCAGGCTGCTGAAAAAGGCATCATTTTGAATCGTGGCGCTGATTTTCCTGGATTGGGCTCTGAGAATCGCAGCTGGACGGCGATTTTTCGCGACGCCGTGGTCGCGTTCCGCCTTGCCGAGCGGTGTTTTCGCGGTGCTCGGACCCACCGCGGCCGCGCCGGGCCTCAGGCCCGCGCCGTTTGCGGTGGATCCTCGCTCAGCAGTTTAGCCATCCGCACGAGATTCCAAGTAGCGGTGACGTATTGGCCTTGGGCGTGCGTGCGCTCGACTCCGCGATAGCGGCTTTTGCGGAATCCACCGGTCGTCTTGCTCCAGCCGAAAATCTCCTCGATGCGTTTGCGGATTTTCTGACTGAGCGCGTGGGCGCTGGTGAGGAGGACGCGCAGAGTTTTCTGGCCGGTCTTGAGCGCGGGGTGTGGCACGATTTTTTGGTCCCGCATGCCTTCGATAAATTCGGCCGTGTGATAACCTTTATCGCCTCCGACAGTCTTGGGTCGGAAGCCGAGGTGGCGCAACTCGCTCATCTGCTCCACGGCCACCGCGGATTCCGGGGCGCCGACCGCGGGTTTCACCGCGAAGCGGACGCACAGGCCGTGACGGTTCTCCATCGTGGCGTGGCCGGCGAAACTCAAGCGCGCTTCTTTGCCCGGGCCTTTGCGGATCAGTTTAGCTTCGCTGTCAGTGCTGGACTCATGCGTGTCGTTGCCGCGTTTCTCTCCCTTGAAGTCCGTCCAGGCGTTGCCGGCACCGGGGCCTTTGGTTTCATCCTTGGGCCGGAAGCTTTTCATCGAAGCCCACGCCTCAATGAGCGTTCCATCCACGCTGAAGTGTTCGTCGGAGACCCAATCATTGTGCCGGGCCAGTTCCACCACCGTGGTGAAGAACAGGTCCGCGATTTCGTGTTGGAGCAACCGGCTCTGATTCTTGCTGTACGTCGAGGCATCGAAGACGGCTTCGTCCAAGGGCACGTCCACGAACCAGCGAAACATCAGGTCGGTCTGCAACCGTGCGCAGAGCTGCCGATCGGAGCGCACCGTGTAGAGCGCCTGCAGGACTTTGCCTTTGAGCAAGGTCTCCGGCGGGATCGAAGGCGCGCCGTCAGCCGAATAGATTTTGTCGAAAGTCTTGCTCATCGTCGTGAGCACCTCGTCGCACAGCCGTTTGATCGCCCGGATCGGGTGCGTCGCCGGGATCATCGTCTCCACGTTGATCAAGCTGATGAAATTCGGGTCACTGGGAATTTGTCCGCGCATGCCGGTCAGACGCACCACAGATAGGTTTGTTCACGAAAAAACGGACTTTTTCAGCAGCCTGCTAATGTTTTTGTTTTCACTTTGGTATCTTGCATCGAGGACTTTCACCCCGTCAGTTCACGCCCATGCCGGGCACACACCAATCGCCAGAGCCAATGCCGCTTACGCGGCATAGCTCACCTTGAGCGTCCGCGATAACATTCGAAGATGAACACCTATCAAAAAGTCATCGTTTGTATCATCCGCTCAGTGTCGGTCGGACTTCTGCTTTACTCGGTAGCCGGTGTCATGATCGCACTGTTGATCGCACGAGCGATGTGGCGATTTAGCCTATTTGGCGCCTTACCTCTCATGGCGTCAGGATTATTCCTTTTCTACCTCGCCGTGCCGCTGGCGAAGTTGATTACGATCGGCATTCGAGAAGAATGAAGACTGCGTTGATCATCACACTCGCTCTCACTATTCTTGGACTCGCGTTCGCCTGGTGGGCTGCGGAGATGAGTTTCGGTGCCGGTAAGCGAATCTACGACGCACACGCCAAAGCGGACGTTGGAGTTTCCACCAAAGACTGGACGGTTAGCCATGCCTCCAAGTTCGGCTGAATGGTCACGGCGCGCTTCATCCGAACTTTTGAAACTTCGGGCTCAATCATAATAACGCCGGTATCGAGCCGTACATGCTTGGGTTCCAATTTGGAAATTTCGCCCTGATAGTGATCGGGCCTAATGCCGGCAAAAAGGCAGAGGGCAACAAACGGAACGAGAGCTCCCTGATGCTCGTTTTCTGCCCACGCCATGATTGAGGAACATTGCTCGGCGGTCAAGGTGGGTGCAGAGCCACGCCGGTGACCAATGCCCCTAAAGTGGGCGACCTTGTCGATCGGATTAGCTGCGATCCAGTCTTTGAGGAGGCAGTGCTTGAGAAATGCGCTTACCAGTCCACGCCGGTTATTATAGCCCTTCTTCGAGGCCAATCCGCGCCGAAAGAAATCGGTAAGGGCTGCAGGGGTCAGTTCGGATACTGTTTTGCCCCGGAAGGCATCTTCCAGCGCCCTCAGTTCGCACCGGAATGAAGTGAACTGGCGGTGCGAGAGATGCGCCTGTTGCTCATCGATTGCACGCAATGCCAGATAATCTTTGGCCGCCTCGCCGATTGGGCGGTCGTGGATCGGGTCCCGATAGTTGGTGAGTGCGTAGTCGACATAGTATGCAAGCGACTGGGTTCTGCCTTCCAACCGCCGGAAGACGGCTTCGGCCTCGCGTGCCTGTTCGACGGTCAAGGCCGTCGTGATCGAACGTAGGCCCGATAAATCCTGCTCAGCCTTGATTTCCAGCGCGGCTTTCTCGGCGGCGGCTTCTTCTTTTGTTTTGAAGTTTTTGCGGATGCGGATGCCGTGCAGCTGTCCGTCCACCCGCCACGAGACAAAACCGTTTCGGTTGATGAAGCGGTTAACAATGAATTTTTGTGATTTCATGCTTAGGTTGCCACGTCAACCTGGCAACCTAGCTTCACCAAAAACCTAACTCTCGTGATAAGAGTAGTTAAATTGGGGCGGTCAACGGGACTCGAACCCGCGACCCCAAGAATCACAATCTTGTGCTCTAACCAACTGAGCTATGACCGCCGTGAAATTGAGGGGAGAACTTCGTAAGCCAGCCCAATGCTGTCAACCCATTCTTAATTCTCTTAAATGATACCGGGGGTTTCGGGTCAGTAGCACTCTGTTACCGGTTTTCTCCCGCAGATTTGCCATTGCGGATGGCTCTGGGTGGATTTGCATGAAGGTCATGCCCCGGTTGCGCCTTTTGACGTTCAATATCGCCCATGGCCGCGGCCTTTCTTTGCACCAGGGGTTGCGGACGGTGAAGCAGCTGTGCGCCAATCTGGTCAAGATCGCCAAACTCATCCAACGATTGGAGGTGGATATCGTCGCTTTGCAGGAAATTGATCAGAATTCGCGCTGGAGTGGGAGTTTCGATCACCTGGCTTTTCTGAGTGAGCATACCGGGCTTCCCTTCATGGCGTTCGGCATCAACAATCGCCGCACTGGCCGCTTTCATCTCAACTACGGCAATGCGGTGCTGTCGCGTTTCCCCATCGTCCACACGGAGACCATCGCTTTCGGCCCCGGGCAGATCGGCGAGAAGGGGTTTGTGTTTGCAGAGATCGATCTGGGGAAGCGAAAGCGGTTGCCGATTTTTAATATTCATATGCACCACAGCTCCCGTCCGCACCGGCTCAAGCAGGTGGTCCGCCTGATGCATTATCTGGACGAGCAAAGGGCGCATCGGAGCGCGCACTGGGGAGCGCCGCCGATCGTCTGTGGCGACTTCAACAACCCGGCGCAGCGGCCGGACGCCACGGCGATGTTGCTGGGATACTTTGAGCAGACCTGCAATTACACGCTCCTGCCGAAAACCGGCAGGACCTTTCCCTCGCCGTTCCCGGCGCGGGCGCTGGACTACGTTTTTTTGCCGGAAGAGTGCCAGCAGCCGAGGGCGGAAATCGTGCGCAGCCTGTTGTCCGATCACCGGCCGGTGCTGGTGGAATTTACTCTGCCACACTGAAGTTCGCCGCGTAAATCTGCATTTGCTTCGCCGCAGGTTCCGGTTCAACTCACGACTCTTTCATGGACCGCCTTGCCCAAGCCTTTGCCCGAGCCCGCCAAGAAAAACGCGCCGCGTTTGTCGCCTACCTTTGCGCGGGTGATCCCGATCTGAATACCTCGCTGGCGGCCTGCCTCGCCGTCATCGACGCCGGTGCGGACATTCTCGAACTGGGCGTGCCGTTTTCGGATCCGCTCGCGGATGGCCTGACCAATCAACTCGCAGCGCAGCGCGCCTTGGAAAGTGGCATGACGGCCGCCCGGGTTTTTGAATTGGTGCGGCTCATTCGCGCGAAAAGCCAGGTGCCCCTGGTGTTCTACACTTACTACAATCTGGTTTTTTCGAATGGCGTGGAAAATTATGTTCGCACCGCCAAGGCGGCCGGTGTGGACGGGATGCTCACGCTGGATTTGCCCCCGGAGGAGGCGGGGGAGGTGCTGGCGGCCGGCCGGACTCACGACCTCAAGACCGTCTTCATCGTTGCGCCCACGACTCCCGCGGAGCGGCTGCCGAGGATTGGCGCGGCGGCGACGGGTTTTATTTATTATGTGTCGCGTGAAGGCGTGACCGGGGTGCGTGATCAAATGGCCGCCAATATTCCGGAGGCCGTCGCCCGCATCCGCCAGCATACTTCGCTGCCGGTGGTGGTGGGCTTTGGGATTTCCACGCCGGCGCAGGTACAGGAGGTGGCGCGGGCGGCGGACGGCGTCGTGGTGGGCAGCGCGTTGGTGAATGTCATCAGGGATAATCTGGATAACCGGGCCGTTTTGCCCGGGCGTTTGCGGAGCAGGGCGGCGGAACTGGTCGCAGGCGTTCGTTGAGTTGAACTGTCTGCCCATGGCCAAGGTTCGTAAACTTCTCCTCATTGACGACGACCGCGTGCAGCAGCGGTTGATGCAGCAGCTGGTGAAAAACTTTCGCAGCGGTCCGTTCGAGCTGGATGGCGCTTTTAGCTATGAGGATGGGCTGGGCAAATTGAAGAGCGGAAAATATGCGGCGTGTCTGCTGGATTACCGGCTCGGTGACCGGGATGGCCTGGCCCTGTTGCGCGAAGCGCGCATCGACGGCTGTGAAACCCCCGTGATCGTGCTGACGGCCGATGACAGCGAGGAGGTGGATATCGCCGCCATGGAGGCGGGTGCGGCGGATTACCTGGTCAAAGGCGGCCTGACGCCGCGCTTGCTGGAGCGCGCTCTGCGGTATGCGCTGAAGCTGGATGAGACGCTGGCGCAATTGCGCGAACTCGCCCAGCGCGACGAGCTCACGAAAGTTTTGAACCGCCGGGAATTCCAAAGGATACTCGACGAGGAGTGGGATCGCAGCGTGCGTTTCAAGCGGCCGTTTTCACTTGTGATGGTGGACATTGATCACTTCAAACGCATCAACGACACCCATGGCCACCAGACCGGCGATGAAGTCCTGCGGCATGTGGCCAGTCTGCTGGCGGGGCAGGTGCGAAATGTGGATCGGGTGGCTCGTTACGGTGGCGAGGAATTTGCCATCATCATGGTTGAGACCGAGCGAAAGAACGCCGTCGACGGGGTGAAGCGGCTGGCCTTGTTGCTCGCCGAGGCGCCTTGCATCGTGAACCGCGAACTCACAATCGAGGTCACCTTGAGTGCCGGCGTCGCTTCCGGTCAGGCCGACGCCAACAGCGCCATCGAGTTGGTGGCGGCCGCGGACAGGGCGCTTTACGCCGCCAAAAAAGCTGGGCGCAATCGGGTGGTGGGCGCTGATGGTACGATGATCGCGTTCAAGCAGGACTAACGGCGGGTACCATGATCCGCAGGCTTTGCGGTTTCAGGGTGATTTCGAGTTTCGCCGTCGTCGCACGGGGTTCCCCGTCCGTGTGAATCCAACCCGGTTTTTCGCGTTCGATGACAAATTCCGCGCCACTGAGCCGCGTGACTGCCCTGACTTGGTCGAAGGTATCGGTGCCGAGACGGTAGAGCATACCGCAGGCCCCGAAAAATCCCACCCGGGGAACACTCACGAGTTCAAAGCGGCCGTCGTCCAGTTTCGCGCCGGGAGCGACCCGGGCATCGTTGCCGTATTGATCGGAGTTCATCACCGCCAGGGTAAAGGCATCCATTTGGGTGGTGTTGCCCGCTTGATGAACGATGCAGCGCTCGGGCTGATGCGAGAAAAATGCGGGCAGCCCAACGCGAATATAGCCGGTGAGACCACGGTTGGTCTGGCGGCTGAAGCGCACGGCGATGTCGGCTTCAAAGCCGAGGCCCATTGCATTAAAAAATGAGAAGCCATTCACCACCCCGGTGTCCATCGCCAGGGGACGGCCGCGGAGAAGGGTGTCAAAAGCGCCCTGACCGGGCTTGCGGATGCCGAGGTGCCGGCCCAGTCCGTTGCCCGAACCGCAAGGGATGAGGCCGAACATGGCCTCAGTTCCGACGAGGCCGTCGGCGACCTCGTTCATCGTGCCGTCGCCGCCGATCGCCACGACGAGCTGGCAGCCGTCATCCACGGCCTGTTTGGCCAGTTCAGTGCCGTGACGCGGCCGCTCGGTGGTCACGATGGTGCCATCGAGCCGCTCGCGGCCGATGAAATCGACTGCGTAGTCGTAGAGATACGGATTTTTCCGATTCCGACCGGAGTAAGGATTGAAGATGAACCTGACTTTCAAAGGCGGCAATGAGTCTGGAAGTGAGTCGATTCCGACCTTGGATGGCAAAAGTAGTTTTGCAACAAATGCGCGCAGCGTTTGGATGCGTCCAATGCGTCCACCCCTTCATGTTCTCACCGGTTGCACCGCGGTGGGTAAAACGGAAATCGCGTTGCGCTGGGCGGCGGCGAACGGGGCCGAGATCGTCTCCTGTGATTCGCTGTTGTTCTACCGCGGCATGGACGTCGGAACTGCCAAACCCACGAAGGCGGAACTCGCCCGTGTGCCGCACCATCTGATCAACATCCGGGACGTCACTGAACCGATGGATATCACCCGCTATGTTGCGCTGGCCCGCGCGGCGGTGACCGGCATCGTGAACCGGGGCCGGAAGGTGTTGGTCACGGGCGGAAGCGGATTTTATCTCAAGGCGTTTTTCGCACCGGTCGCTGATGATCTAGCCGTGCCGCCCGAATTGAGAAACGAGCTGAGCCAGCGTTTGGAGCGGGAAGGTTTGCGATCGTTGGTGGATGAATTGCACCGGCTCAATCCTGCGGGCCTGGGTTCGCTCGACGTGCATAACCCGCGTCGCGTCAGTCGCGCATTGGAAAGATGCCGGGCTTCCGGACGGACTTTGGCCGAGGTGAAGCGGGGTTTTGACGCGCAGCCATCGGCGTTCGCGGATTATGAAGTGATGCTGTGCGAACTGGGGCGGGAAAAAATTGACCTTGAGCAGCGAATTGAACAGCGGGTGTTAGTGATGTTGAAGTCGGGCTTGGTGGAGGAAGTGCGGGCTCTGCTGGCCATGGGACTGAAACAAAATCCCAGTGCGGCGGGTGCGATTGGCTATCGCGAGACGATTGCGGTCATCGAGGGCTTGGCGCCCGCGGGTGAGCTGGTGGGACACATCGTAAAGAATACCCGGGCGTTGGTGAAAAAACAGCGCACTTGGTTCAAGACCCA
>JANYDX010000500.1 GCA_025363395.1 Verrucomicrobiota bacterium | reverse complement strand
CTCGGCGTCGGCCTGCACAGTTACGGTTTTATGGACGCCGCATTCTGGTGGCTGATGGCCTTTGTGCTCAGTCAACTCGCCTGGATCACCTTGACGGCACTCCCGCTGGATCAATGGCGCAGTTTTCGTGCGTCACCGCTGGCAGGACGGAGAACAATTTTGACGGCGCAGGGGGAGGCACGCGGGGAGGTCCGCTGACAATTCATGCGCGATCAAAGCCAAGTGCTGCGCAGCAACCGGCGCCATCACGGGGCATAATGGGCGCAGGCAGCGTGGCGCGCAGGCGCACGCTGGCCCCTTACCCCGCTCATGAACTTCGCGACGAATTACCTCGGACTGAAACTCCGCAATCCCATCATCGTGGGTGCCTCGCCGTTTTGCGATGACATCGAGGTCGCGCTTCAGCTCCAGGATGCGGGCGCGGCGGCGATGGTCATGCGTTCTTTTTTTTCCGAGCAGTTTGCCTCGCCCTCGCCGGCGCTCGTGGCGGATTCGGCGGAGGGCGTCGCCAGTTCGCGAGCGGTGTATCCTTTTTCCGCTGACCAGTATCTGCGCCAGATTACCCATTTGAAGCAGGCGCTTTCGATCCCGGTGATCGCTTCCCTCAACGGGTGCTATCCCGGGAGCTGGACCAGCTTTGCCACGCAGCTGGAGAGCGCCGGCGCAGACGCGATTGAATTGAACGCCTATCAAGTGGTCGCCAGTCCCGGCGTGGCAGCTGACCAGGTTGAAACCGGCATGCTTGAGACTTTGCGCGAAATCGTGAGCGCGGTGCGCATTCCGGTCTCGGTCAAGATCTCGCCGTTCCACACCTCGGTGGCCCAACTCGCGGTGGCGCTGGAGCTGTCGGGATCGGCCGGAATTGTGGTGTTCAACCGGTTTTATCAGCCCGATATGGACATTCACGAGCTCGAGGTGCAGCCGCAATTGCGTCTTTCCGACCGCAGTGAGCTGCTGTTGCGGCTCCGCTGGCTCGCTATTCTTTCGCCCCAGTTGCGCGGCTCGCTCAGTGCCTCCGGTGGCATCCAGACCGCCGACGACATCGTCAAGGCCCTGCTCACCGGCGCGCACACGGTGCAGCTTGTGTCGGTCCTGCTGCGGCATGGGCCTCGCTTGGTCACCGAACTTCTCATCGGCCTGCAGCATTGGATGGAGCGGCATGGCTACCAGGAACCCGCCCAGTTCCGCGGGCTGCTCAATGTCAGCCGTTATCGCGATCCTGCCGCGTTCGAACGGGCCAATTACATTCACATTCTGCAGAGCTGGCGGATGTGACCTTGTTCCTGCCGGGCAAGAAATGCGGACAGGTTCGCATGTCATGCGCAGCTTCCAGACTTCGCTTGCAGGCTTTCCTGCGCACTATGTGGATCATGCCAGCTCTCCTGCCCCCTGATTGGAAAGCGTGTGCGGTTTCTGCTGCGGACGCCGTTTCCTTGGTGCGCAGTGGCACCAATATTTTTGTCCATGGGGCGTGCGCCACTCCCGCGCCGCTCCTTGAGGCGCTTTGCCAGCGGCGTGATTTGGAGGGTGTGAAACTTTACCACCTGCACACGGCGGGAGCGGCCCCTTTCGCGGAACGGGGCCGCGAAAAAGAGTTTCGTTCGATCTCGCTGTTCACCGGCGCGCCGTTGCGCTGCGCCATCGCCGAGGACCGGGCTGATTTCGTGCCGATTTTTCTCTCCGACATTCCCGGACTGTTTCTGAGCGGTGCGGTCAAACTGGATGTCGCCTTCCTCCAGGTTTCCCCGCCGGATCGCCATGGCAATTGTTCGCTGGGCACCTCGTGTGATGCCGCCAAAGCCGCCGGGGAAACCGCCCGGCTGATTGTGGCGGAAATCAATGAGCAGATGCCGCGAACCTACGGGAATAATGTCCTGCCGTTTGCCCGCATTCATGCCTTCATCTCTTCGAACCGGCCGCTGGTCCAGCACCACTCTGAACCGGAGACACCGGTGGAGGCGCGCATCGGCGAACTCGTCGCCAATCTGGTCGAGGATGGCTCAACGTTGCAAATGGGCATCGGTGGCATTCCCACTGCCGTGCTCAAACGTCTGCATCACAAGCGCGACCTCGGTATTCATACGGAAATGTTTTCCGACCAGGTGGTGGACCTCTTCGAATCCGGGGCCATCACCAACCGCCTGAAGGTGGTGGGAGGAGGTCGCATCATCACCAGTTTTCTCAACGGGACGAAGCGGCTCTTCGATTTCGTCGACGACAACCCGTTGGTCGCGTTTTATCCGTGCGACTGGACCAATGATCCTTCGGTGATCCGGAAGAATCCGAAGGTGGTGGCGATCAATTCGGCGATTCAAATCGACCTGACTGGCCAGGTTTGCGCCGACTCCATCGGTCACCGGATTTTTTCCGGCATCGGGGGCCAGATGGATTTTATCCGTGGGGCGGCACTCTCGGCCGGGGGCAAACCGATCATCGCGCTTCCTTCAACCGCCATGCGTGGAGCAGTGTCACGCATTGTGCACCAACTGGCGCCGGGCGCGGGCGTGGTGACCACTCGAGGCCATGTCCACTGGGTCGTCACGGAATATGGCGCCGTCAACCTGCATGGCTTGACGCTACGGGAGCGGGGGGAGGCGTTGATTTCAATTTCACATCCGGATTTTCGCGGGGGGCTGGGCCGCGAATTCACGCAGGTCCGATGCTTTATTCCGGCGGAATTAGTGGCTGAAGTGCCACCGCTCTCATCATGTGGCTTGGGCCCGGTCCCCGGTGGATCGGCGTAGCGGCGGCGTAGTGGGGACTAAGGTTCGTGGAGCGATGAAATTCCGCGGGCGGACGGCGCAACGCACTTGGAGCTGAATTTATGCCTAGTTCACCCCATACCGTGCTAGGAAGGGATCGTATATTGTGCCGTGATGACGGCTCACCTTATTTCCCCTTTTGCGACTGGAATTATCCAGCACGGCCCGCGCGCCGGCTGCGTTTCAACCGGTCTGAAATGCCGCCACAGGACCGATGCTTTCGCCCGTTAACGATCACTTTTATGAAACAAAATGTCCAGAGGCCATCGCGTGCATTTTCTTCCGAGCTTACGGGCAATCCCCTGCCGGCTTGGAAGCGGGCAATTGATTTAGGCTGCTGCCTGCTGGCTTTGCCGGCCCTTGCCGTGCTCACCGCCTTCATGACACTGGTGACGAAACTGATCGCGCCGGGTCCGGTGTTTTTCCGACAGGAAAGAATCGGATGCTCGGGAAATCGGTTTTGGATCTACAAATTTCGGACCATGCGCGTCGGGTCTGACCAGCAGAGTCATTTGAACCACATTAAGGATCTTATTGGGACCGATGCCCCCATGGTGAAGCTGGATGCCCGGGGCGATACCCGTCTGATCCCCGGCTGCTGGCTGATGCGTGCGACTGGTCTGGATGAACTGCCCCAGATAATTAATGTCCTGCGGCGTGAAATGAGCGTGGTTGGCCCACGGCCCTGTTTGCCCGCTGAGTATGCCCACTATATGCCATGGCAACGGCAGCGTTCCCAAGCAATGCCCGGCCTCACGGGACTCTGGCAGGTTTCAGGAAAAAACCGCACGACTTTCAATGAGATGGTCCACCTGGACATCCGTTACACCGAGACAAAATCCTGGGCGTTGGATCTCCGAATCATTCTGATGACCGTTCCTGCTCTGCTGGTGCAGACTTATGATACGCGGATGGCACGCCGATCAACTGGGCTCTCCGCCAAGCCGATGCCACAATTCGAGATGGAGAAAGTTCAGGTTGGGTCGTAGGATTCGGCTCCGGCAGTAACCGGAGGCACAGCCTCTGCGCGCAAGTTAATCGGGCTTTTCAGACCTGCGACCCCTGTGGCGGGTCAACTAGAAAGACAGCCCGTTTTGACAAGGAAGGTTTTTTGGCTGCATTCGTTGCGATGAGCGACAAGCCAAGGATTCCTCAGAACGCTTCGGCGGCGAACAAACCTGCG
>JANYDX010000476.1 GCA_025363395.1 Verrucomicrobiota bacterium | reverse complement strand
CGCAGCGAGGGAAACACAATCGTGCGCCGCGGCTGGCGTCGGAGAAAATGCAACACAAGGGGCAACCCAATCGCGGTCAGGCCGGCGAGGAACGTGGGGAAAAGCCAGTTCATGCCCGCCTCATTTTTTCCCGGCACGCCGGGCGAGGTAAGAGTTCAGCGCCACGAGCGGCGGTGTGTCGGTGCGAATCGGTATATGATCGAAGCCGCTGTGGTGAAAAATCTCCCCGAGTGCCGCGCGATGCGCGGCGAAGGCGGCACGGTAGGCTTTCGCGGCGAGCATTGGGTCGAGCTTGAGCTTGGCGCCGGTCTCGCTGTCGAGAAATTCGCCGGGATCGGTGAAGGTGAAATCCTCTTCCATCGGATCCGCCAGATGCAGCGCGAGCACGTCGTGCCGGTCAAAGCGCAGCCTGCGCACCACCGCCTCCAACGCGGCGGGCTCTTCGTAGAAATCGCTGGCGATGACGAAAAGGCAGGACCGTGGTACGACATCTGCCGCGCGGGCGATGGCATGGGCGAGGGCGCTGTTTACTCCGACTTTGGGCGTCTCGAGCGCGCCCCAGGCGGAGCGCAGTTTCAGGGGCGATGCGCTGGGCGGGAGATAGTGGACGAGGTCGTCGGCGAGTAAACCGACACCGCACGCGTCGCGTTGTCGTCGGGCGAGAAGGACGAGGGCGCCCAGGAGGCTGCGTGCGAAATCGAGTTTCGTGAGCAGGTTTGGCCGGCTGGCGTAGCTCATCGAGGCCGACACATCCAGCAGAAGCATGACGCGTAGCGGCGTCTCCTCATGAGCGTTCCGGATGTGCAGGCGGTCCGTGCGGCCGTAGAGCCGCCAGTCGACGCGACGAAGATCGTCGCCCGGCTGATACTCGCGATAGTCGGCAAATTCAACGCTTGCGCCCTTGCGTTTGCTCCGGTGCCCGCCGGTGCCTATGGCCTCGGCGAGACGGCGGGCCCGCAATGGCAGCGAACCGAGCGCGGCCAGCTCTGCCATATCGATCGGGGCAACGGCCGGGCGGAGGGGTGGAGGGGAATGATGCGTCACGAGACGCTGCGTCGCCGCGCTAGGTTTGACGGCCGGCAGCGCATTTTCAAGCAACGGTGGCTCCTGCTCATTCATCAGCGTCTCACGCTTTTCAACAGTTCGACGATCACGTGGTCGGCGCTGATTTGATCCGCTTCGGCGCGATAGTTAAGAATGATGCGGTGACGGAGAACGATTTTGGCGGCGGCGACGATGTCTTCGACGGCACAGTTGAGGCGGCCGTCGAGCGCGGCGTTGGCCTTGGCGGCGAGTGCGAGCGACTGCGAGGCGCGAGGGCCAGCGCCCCACTGCACGCAGCGTTTTACGATCGCGACCGGATCGGCGGAATCAGGCCGTGTGGCCCGCACAAGGCGAACCGCAAATTCCGCCACACTGGACGGAATGTGGATTCGGCGGACCGCACGCTGTACTTCGAGCAGAACCGCGCCAGTGAACACAGGGTGGAGCGGCGCGGGGATGTCGCCGGTGGTTTCCTGCAAGATGCGCACTTCCTCAGCGGCATTGGGGTAACCGAGCTGCAAACAAAACATGAAGCGGTCGAGTTGCGCCTCGGGCAGCGGATAGGTGCCTTCTTGTTCGATGGGATTCTGCGTCGCGAGCACGAAAAATGGCGCGGGGAGGTCGCGTGTGATACCGGCGGTGGTGACGCGGTGTTCCTGCATTGCCTCGAGCAGGGCGGACTGGGTTTTCGCGGGAGCGCGGTTCACTTCGTCCGCCAGCAGTAATTGCGTGAAAACCGGGCCCGCCGTGAAGCGGAATGCGCGTTTGCCGTCGGCAGTTTCATCGAGAATTTCCGAGCCCGTGATGTCGCTCGGCATCAAGTCGGGCGTGAACTGAATGCGTCGAAAGGTAAGGTCGCTCGCCTCGGCGAGCGATTTGATGAGCAAGGTTTTCGCGAGCCCTGGCACCCCGATCATCAGGCAATGGCCCTGCGCAATGAGCGCGACGAAGAGATCGCGAATCGTGCCCTCCTGGCCGACGATGCGCTTGCCAAGCTCGTTTTTAAGTCGCGCATAGTGGGCAGGGATTTCGCTGAGCAGTTTCACGTCGGTTTCTTCGATAACCGGGGATGGAGTGGACATTGGAGGAATGGCTGAGGCGGTTGGCAATAATCATCTGGTACTGACGCTTCGTGCGAATTTGGCCCATGAAGCACAGTGGATATGCGGAGCTTATAAGAGACACGACAGAAATAGATTTGATGCAAAATCCGAAACATATCGGACGTGAATTTCCGCGTCCTTGTGTGCTGCAGGCAATTTTTCCGGAAACTAAGGCGCTGGTGCAGGGGCGGAGGGTTTCGCGGGAACGGGCACGTCGATGATCGTTTTCGTGTCGCGGTCGATCAGGCGCGCGTGTTCCCCCTGGGCCAGACCGTTCTCTTGATAAAATGCTTGGACTCGGACCGTGGAGTCGCTCGCGAGCGCGGCGAAGTTCGCCTCGGGTTTGGCCGCGAGGGCGTCAGCCCAGTTTTGGGCGAAACGCGGCTCGTTGATCTCGCCCGTGTCGTTGGTCGCCGCGACTGCCTCGATCTCCGGTTTGGCTGCGAGGGACGCAAGAAAACCGCCGCCCATGGTGGTGCCGACAACGACAAATTTTTTTCCAGGCAACGCGCCGACTGCCGTGGCGAAATCGATCGCCGTCAGGCGAGGACCAGTGACTTGGAAAGCGGGCTGCCCGGCGCGATTGACCGCGGCATGACCGAGCAGGACGATCCACGTTTCTTCGGAAGGGGGTGAGAATGGATGGAAAGCGGCGAGCACCGCATCGCGCGTGACCGTGCCGCCCGGCACAGCGCGCACGATTTGAATCGCGGTAGGGCCCACACCTCGCAGCTGAAACGCGCGATTCAGCGCGTCCGCCTGTTTTTCGAAACGTGCCGCCTGCTCTTCGTCCGCGGCAAGGCCGACGACAATGATGGCGCGCCAGGCGGGATTGATTGCCAGGGGAGCATTCGCAGGAGCCGGCTTTATTGGTGCCCCTATTTCCGGGGCCGCAAGCGGGGCGGACGTGGAACTGGCGCGGGTAAAATCTTGGCCCGCCACCGTGGTCGCGCTAGCGGCGACCACGATGCTGAGCGTAGCGGTCGACCACGTCATGCCGTGCGAGAACAGGCCGGCGCGCAGTTTTTCGAGGGCGCGGTCGAGGCGTTTGCGTGCGGAGTCATCGTTGAGTTTAAGGGCGATGCCGATCGCGGCGAAAGGCCGTTGTTTGAAGAACCGCCGCAACATGGCCTCGCGGATGGTTGCATCGGGGGAAGGGTGGAGTTGTTCCCAGTCGATTTTCGGGCGGCATACACAGTGTTTCCGTGCGGGGGGTGGGTCCACTGTCAGCACGCCCGTGGCTGGACCTTCTTTGGGGTTCATCAGATTAGAATTATTTAATACTCATTGTTGTGGCCGGAGACAGACTTTTTTGAAGCCGTTGGTCCAATGGCGAACGACGGCCGTGTGGTCGGGGAGATTCCGAAACTCGTGAGGCTTGATCAAAACTCCTCTACGCGCTGGTAGGCGGGCTCTACACCGGTCAGCGGTTGGGCGACTTGGTTTCGCTTCTTGGCCGGAAGATCGACCTGCGGAAGAGGTGCTCACGTTCCGTTCCCAAAAGACAGGTCGCGATAGGGTGATCCCGCTCGCGAAGCCGTTTCTCGACCAACAGAAATTTTCTGACTCCAGCCGCAATCTGAGTGAAGTCATGCGGAGACAAGATATAGGTCGTAAATCTTTCAGGACTTTGGTCGGTGTCTCCACCTTCGCGAGTGACGGGCTTAATTGTGTCAGGAAGGACTCTAGGAGACAATAGACGTGACAATCATTGTCCCGAAAATTGGTGGCGTCTATTGATGGCTCCTCGCGCGGAATTCAGCAGCGCCTTCAGGTTAAGTCGCTCCACTGTTCAGTCATGAGTCTGAGGGGTGGTTTCCGCTGCGATACTGGCGGGGGCGCGGAATAAAATGGCCGTAGTTAAACCACGTCCCCGTATGATGAGGCCTGTCCGGATATGAAAACAGTTCCCGCTGATTGCCAGGGACAGTTCCTCGCTTCCATCCATCAAACTTTACGCCCTAGCGATTGGCTTCGAGCAGCAGCAGCCGCGCCGATTTGTTTTCCAGGCGTGATTCCAGGCCGACCAAAGTGGTGTACTCCTTGGGTTCGATGATTCCGGGTGACACGGTGAAAGTGTGGGTGACCGCGAGGTGGCGGTCGGTGCCGGATGTTTCCACCTTAACCTGACCGAGTTCCCGGGGTGCGGACTCGGATCTCGGCTGCGGCGCCATGACCACATGCTGATAACGAGCGGGCAGTTCAATTTCGCTTCGCACAATGCGCTGCGACGAATTTCCGACAAACATTGGGAGCGCGCGGCGATCTGTCCCCGTCGGCAGGAGTCCCAGCGTTCCAGGCAGATCAAAGTAGAGGTACTTGCCGTCTGCGACTGCGTAGCGGTCCATCTCGACGGAGAATGTTTCCACTCCCGGATAACGGTCAAAATCGGTTGTCAGCGCGCTTGTCGGATGTGCTCCCTGTCCGACATGGGTTACTGCATCCTGAAAATAACGGTTCCTTTCCTCGGGCGGCAGCTCGGCGAAAAATTTCTTCTTCGCGCCCCATTGCGTCCCGTAATACCGGCGGGTGATGCCAATCGTGGCCTTGCCCTCGTCGGAGATGTGGAGGGCGTAAAGTTCCTCGGTCTTTTCGTGCGCGTCCGTCGCCGCCTGAATCGTGAACGTCGCTCCGCCGGCCAAGAGCACGCCCAGTTTACCGTCGTGGTGGGTCGCTCCGAGCCGCGCGTACTGGTCCGTGTCGTTCAAGTAGGTGGCCTGTCCTTCCACCTCCACCTTAATCAGAGGCGTTTCAAACGCTCCGGGATTTTCGACGGACGCGAGCGAAACTGAAATGGGCGGGATGGCCGGCAATTCGGAGGCAACGACGAACTCGGGCTTGAACCCGATCGCCTGCAACATGGCGTGCAGGAGAATGGCGCGATCCGCAGCATGACCATAACCATCCTGCAGCGTAATATCCGCATCCGAGAGTTCCCGCAGAGCGAGATCACCGAAAGCCGGACCGGCGAGGCGGATGTTTTTGTCGACGTAGTTGCGAATGATGATCAACGCGCTTTTCTGGTCTTTCGCCTCCTCGACCAACTGTTTCGCCAGCGCCTGGGCTTTCACCGATTTCTTGGCGTGTCCGACAAACGCGGCGGACAATTCCTGCCAGACCTCTCCGGGGCGGCCGACCGCGTACGAGACACCCGGGCGGAAGCAGAAGTCGGGCGGGGTGCTCCACTCGCTCGGAATCGGCGCCGATTCGCCACCCTGCCATTCCGCGGTCCGCTGACCGGTTGCGTCACTGGTGGTGAATTTCAAACGGCCCGAATCATTGAGTGCGGCCCAGGCGACCCCCAGATCGGCGGGGCTCAGCAATCGGAAATTTGTTTGGTCGCAGGCATCGTTGAATTGAAATGCTTCGAACCCCGCGAGCCAGGGCTTGTCGTGGTACTGCACTTCATACTCCATTTCGATTCGGGAACCGATATCCACTCCGGGCAGGCTGACCACGAGGACTTTTCCGCCGGTGTAGCGTTTGGCGGATGCGTTCCAGCCTGCGTCCATCCGGTTCATTTCCTCGGGGGATATCTCCTGGCGTTTGCCTTCCTTGGACGTGACGACCGCGTGCACGATCTTTACGTCCGAGGTTGAAGGATTGTAGGGAATCTTCACTTCCGACTCCTTCTTTTTGCCGCTGTAGTTCAAGACTTCCTTGGTGTACGCCACGGTGAGAGTGGCGGCGTGGGCATCGCGCACCTTGAGCTCGCGCTTGATGCTTGAGATGTGTGAATCCGAGACCACCGGGGGCAGCGCGACCACGGCAGGTGCGGCGGCGAAATCCCCGGCCAGAGTGCTGGTCGCGAGAAGCGGCGATTTCCGGTCGTCGGTCTGCATCGTGGCGAGCAATTTTTTCAAACCAAGGTATTGTTCCGGCGAAAACTCGACGGTTTTGAACTTCAATTCCCGGGAGCAACTGAGCACACCGTCATTGAAAGCGAACGCCCGCTGGTAGCTGATGGCCTCGTCGCTCTGTGGGGCGCACACGGGCATGGCGAGGGAGGCGGAAAAAGCCTCGGCGACTTTGAGCGAGATGTCCTCCCGCACGCCGCAGGCGACGAAGGTCTGCATGGGATATTTTCGTTTTTCGAGGCCGGTGCCGCTGAAAATAAAATTCACGATGCCGACATCGCGGCCAATCCAGGGCATCGCGACGAGCGCCTTGCCGCTGCCGAATGCGACGATGTTGGGCGCAGTGAACGCCAGGTGCACGTGGAGGCTGGCGGAAGTGTCGAGCAGGTTCTCCGGCGTTATGGTGAGATTTTTCAACGTGGCGCCGGGGATGGAGTGCTTAAGATTCGACTCGAAGAACCGCCACCGGTCGTCGATTTTTGACTGGGCAAAATAGTCACGGTATAAATTGTCGTTCACACCTTCAAACGACAGGTCGGACTGTGCCTCCACGGCGCCACTCGCGTTTAGCTGACCGGTGGTCACGACGCGGAGCATGCTGCGTTCGGGATCGTTGACCGGGGTGGTGCGGATCACGTCACCCTCCGGCCGGCAGACGAGGTAACTTTGATTTCCCTCCATCGATGGAAGCAGGTCGAGGGTGTTTTCGTCAGTAGGGTCCATCAACAGGTATCCCGCGGCCCCGCGATCAACGGCGACAATGGCGTGGTTAAAAAAAGCGTTCGGCACCTCCACATCCTTCTTCATCCCGTAACTTACCAATACCGGATAGGCCGGCAGTCCGGCGGCGCGCAGCATCGAGACCAGGAGAGCGGCCTTATCGCGGCAGACGCCGTATTTTTTTCCAAACGTGAGACACACGTCATGCGGTTCATAACCCGGGAGGTCCTTTTCCGGGGTGATTCCCATGTAGCGGATTTTTTTGGAGACGTAGTAAAACAGCGCCTTGGTCCGGGCTTCGTCGGTCGTCAGTCCGGTGGTGAGGGTTTGCACGGTCTTTTTCATCTCGTCGTCGATGGCCTCGAGGTGGGGGCGGCTCACGTTCCAGTACCAGCGGGAGACCGTCGCCCAATCCTCCATGGTGCTGAAAGAAAGGCGTTGCAACACGACCGGTTCGGCGGGCATGGCGGGCTCTTCATACATGCGCGGCACATCGCGCACTTCCCACCGATAGACGAGCGTGTTGTCATTGTCGGTGGAGGTTTGTGCGGAAACGGTTCCCTTCACTTCGTTGCGCAGCCGGATCAGTTTCAGCGGCTTGCCGGCGGGAGAGTGCACTTCGAAGAGTACGTGCCGGATGTTTCCCTTTGATTCGAACTGATTGTCCTCGGCGTATTCGCCGGGAATGGTGGCGCGCTCCACGTTGGTGCGGATGACGGAGTGAATGGTGTCGCCGATCTCCACTTTAGGAATGTTAACCCGCAGGATCTGCAGATTCGGGTCGTAGATGTTCATCTGCATCTGGCTGTCGTCGATGCTGACCTTGGAATTCCCTGCGACGTCCACCGGGGCGATTTCGCCGTTCGGTTTAATCACTTCGAGGCGGATCACCGCGACGGACGTGTAAGGCACCATGAACATCTGGGAAATCGAGGTGGCTTGGCGCCGGCCTTTTTCGGTCAGCACCTTGACGAAATATTCGTCCTGACACTCAGCGATGCCGTCCTGGTGGTAAACGCGCATCGATTTAGCGTCCACGGTGACGGAATCGCAGTCCGGAAGTTTGGTGGGGGTAAGCTCGGCTGCGGCCGACATGACTTGTTTCTCATCGAGCAGACTCCACAGGGGCCCCTCGTAGCTGGGGGCCCCTTGGGCGGTGGCGAAGACAAGACCAGCGGCGACTAGCGCGGCGAAAATGAAGGAACGAAGCGTCAATTTCATGGGTATCTCGGGGAGAAGTTCCGTTCACCACTGGTTGCACGGGATCAACCGGAAGGCGAACAAAAGAGACCTTGGACCGTCGCGATTGATCCGGCAATCCTCAGAGGATGGACGGTTTCAGCACGGCCGTTACTGGTGGGGAAGATCGATGGTGGATGGCCATGAGCGGATCATGCGGCCAAGCCGGGCACTGGATTTTCCGATCGTACGGGGGAAGCGCCACGGCGCGCTTTTGCGGGCGCGTGGCGTCGAAGAAGCGCGCAAAAGCGACGAATCAGTGGCCGCGGATCAACACCGTGTAGGTGCTGAGTTCACCGGCGGGGGAGACGAAAAACACATCCCGATATTCCCGACCAGGAACTTGCAGTTCATAAAAATTCGGGCTCATGGGTTTGTCGTCTCCCCGCATGCTGAAAGTGCAGGCGATTTCGGACGGTAGCTGTTTTTGTCCGATATTCTGGAGGCGTATCCAGACCCGGACACGACCGTCCTGGAGGGGATGAGCTTCCACCTTCAACAGTCGGACTGCACTGGTGTAGGCTTTGGAAAGTGCTTTATTAATCGGGACGAGCACCAAGCCGGTCCAGTCGCGTTCCACCAGATCCACGGAGTCTCCATCGGCGGTGAGGCCGCGCGGCGGTGGCATCCCGGAGCGGGCGGCCGTGGGCTCAATTTTTGGCGCCTGAGCGCCCGGAGCCAGGGAGGCCATCGCTTCGGGAAACTCGGTGGTGTCGGTGATATCGTGAGCGAGGGTGTCAGTTTGGTCAGGCTCGGTGAGATGGGCGACCAGTGCGGTTACTTCCTTCGCAAGTGGTGGGGGTGGCGGTGGGGGTGGCGGGACAATCGGTGCAGGGGGCACCGGAGCGGTGGCGACCGGTGGAACCACCGGCTTCGGGGGCACGGGCTTGGCGACCGGTGATGCGACCGGCTTGGCCGGGGCGGCGGCCACAGGTCTTGCGACTGGTTTGGCTGCGGGTTTAGCCACAGGCTTGGAGCTGACGGGGGCGGTTTCGCAACCGCCTAACAGCATACCGAGCAGAAGGAGGGACAGTAACGCGGGGGAGGGGCGCAATTTCATGGTCAGGATTGGGGGAGGCTACCGGGATGCCACTAGGCATCGTGTGACAGGAAGTTAAGTGTAATTTCCCATTACGCAAAGGCTCGAATTAGCCAGAGACGTTAGAAAACGTTAAAATTGGCCGGACCATGGCCATCGTCGAGGGAGAAATGGGACGCCCGCGTCGGACGGATAGCAGGGCGTGCGTCACCGCCTCATTTACGGCCCGGCATTTCGAGCGGGATGATTGCATGCCGCCGAAGTTCGACCCCGCGGAGAAAGGTCACGATCGCACGTTCCCCGATGCGGTCGGCAGTGAGCAGCTTGTGCAATCCATCCACGGCGATCGTGGGCGAGCCGTCGAGCGCGATGACAATGTCGCCCTCCCTGAGACCGGCGCGTTCAGCGGGACTCACCGGTTCCACGCCCGCGACCAGCACGCCGGTTTCCTGCGCGATATGGTGATAGCGCGAGACCTTGCGGATCAGCGGAACGTTTTGTCCGGCCAGGCCGATAAAACTGCGCCGGATGCGTCCATCCTTGATGAGCCACGCCACCACCCACCGCGCCGTGTTGCTGGCGATGGCAAAGCATATGCCCTGGGCGGGACGGATGATGGCGGTGTTGACGCCGATGACCTCCGAGCGGGTGTTGACCAGCGGCCCGCCGGAGTTGCCGGGGTTGAGCGCCGCATCGGTCTGAATGACGTTGTCGATCAAACGGCCGGAAGCGCCGCGCAACGAACGGCCCAAGCCGCTGACGATGCCGGCCGTCACGGTCTGCTGAAAGCCCATCGGCGAACCAATCGCGATGGCGATCTGGCCGGGCCGCACCGCATCACTGTCCGCCAGCCTGAGGTGCGCGAGATCGTCCGCGCTCACGCGGAGGACGGCGAGGTCGGTGTCGGGATCATCGCCGATGAGGGTGGCCGAAAGTTTCCGCCCATCGGCGAGAAACACGCGCATCTCCCGCGCGCCGTGGACGACATGACTGTTGGTAAGCAGGTAGCCATCGGGTGAAATGAAAAATCCGGAACCGGAACCGCCCGGAGCGTTGTTGCCCTGGACTTCGATGTGCACCACTGCCGGATGCGCTGCCGCGACGGCGCCGGATACAGCGGTGGAGTACGCATCGATCAGCGCCTCATCCGTCCCTGGAGCTTCGTAGGAGATTCGTGCAACCATGATTGTGGGAATGAGTGCGAAAAATCCGGTTATGCAAATCGGGCCGTGTTCCAAAGCATGACAACCCCAAATGCTGATCGGAAAATTCTAATCGAAGGTCCCCACGAAAAACACGAAAGCTCACGAAAATGAACAACGCACCCATCATCGCCGTCGGTTCGGTCGTCCTCGTATCCTGGCGAGGATTTTGCGGGCAACTTCTTCTGAACGGATCTCCGCGTAAGCTGCTCCGGCAATTTTTATCCCTGCCCGTTCTCGTCATTTGCGGATAACCCTTTTGCCTCACCCCTTCGCTGGAACACCCTTTACCGGAGTGATGGTTGCCGCCACATTGCTGATTTCCCGATGTTCAATCTTGCCCAAAAAACCGCCCTCGTGACCGGAGCCGGCTCAGGCATCGGTCAAGCGATCGCTCAGCTTTTCGCCCGGCAGGGCGCGTTGGTGTGGGTGGCGGAGATTGATGCCGTCGCGGGTGGCGCGACGGTCGCGGCGATTCGTCGCGCGGGCGGTCTGGCGGATTGTGCAGAACTCGATGTCAGCGATCCCGCCGCGAGTCGGGCTCTGGCCGGACGTCTGCCGCCGCTCGACATCCTCGTCAACAACGCGGGCATCGGGCACGTCGGCAATCTGCTCGGCACCGCCGCTGCGGATCTCGACCGGTTGCACGCGGTGAATGTCCGCGGTCCCTTCAATCTCTGCAAGGCCTTCGTCCCCGCCATGCTCGAAAGAAAGCGCGGCAGCGTGATCAACCTCGCGTCCATCGGTGGTGTCGTGGCGGTGCGGGACCGTCTCGCCTATACGATGACGAAGCACGCGGTGGTCGGTCTTACGAAGGCGCTCGCGCTCGATCACTCCCACTCCGGGGTGCGGTTTAACGCCATTTGTCCCGGGCGCGTGGAGACTCCATTTGTGCAGGCGCGCATCGCCTCCTATCCCGATCCGGAGAAGGCTTACCGGGACATGGCTTCCACCCAGCTCAACGGGCGGATGGCCAAACCTGAGGAGATTGCCGCCGCGGCGCTTTACCTCGCTGCGGACGAGTCCGCGATGGTGACCGGCAGCAACCTGATGATCGACGGCGGCTGGGGCGCGGGCAAGTAAGGCGCAAATTATTTCGTCACCCTACCTTGCCCGCGTTGATCGAATACCTCCGCCAGCACGCCGCTCGTGCCGGCCCGCTGCATGGCGACGTGGTCAGCATGAAAATCGAAAAAATCGGCACGCTGACGAATCCCGTGGCCGTGAAGTGATCAGTCTCCGGCGGTCCCCACGCCGATTGATCCGCAGGTTTTTGTGAGCGGAGTGTTATCACCTCGCAAAGCATTTTTCCCGCGGGGTGAGAGTTCC
>JANYDX010000460.1 GCA_025363395.1 Verrucomicrobiota bacterium | reverse complement strand
GTCGGAACGTTCGGCGTGATGTATCTCGCGGGGTTTTCCATCAACAACCTTACGCTGATACATCACGCCGAACGTTCCGACCAGCGACAGCGGCACGGCCACGCCGGGGATGATTGTCGCCGGAACGTTGCGCAGGAAAACGAAAATGACCATCACCACGAGCCCGATGGCGAGCAGCAGCTCGAACTGCACATCCTCCACCGACGCGCGGATTGTATTTGTCCGATCAGTCAGCACGGAAACTTTCACGGCACCGGGCAAGGCGGCTTGAATTTGGGGCAGCAGGGCCTTGATCCGGTCCACCACCTGAATGACATTCGCCCCGGGCTGGCGCTGTATGTTGAGGATGATTCCGGGCTCCCGGTTCGCCCACGCGGCCAGGTAGAGATTCTCCGCGTCATCGACGGTGGTCGCGACATCGGAGAGGCGGATCGGCGCCCCATTTTTATACGCGATGATCACCTGCCGGTAATCGTCGGAGGTTTTCAGCTGGTCGTTGGCGTTGATGGTCGAGGCCTGGGTGGGGCCGTCGAAGCTGCCCTTGGCGGAGTTGGAATTCGCGCCCGTAATGGCGAGGCGCACGGACTCCAGGTCCAAGCCGTACGAGGCAAGCGCAGTCGGATTGACCTGGATGCGCACTGCCGGGCGCTGGCCGCCGGAAATGCTGACCAGACCGACGCCCGAAACCTGGGAAATTTTTTGCGCCAGCCGGGTGTCCACCAAGTCCTCGACCTTGGGCAGTGGCAGCGAATTCGACGTGATCGACAGCGTCATGATCGGCGTGTCGGCGGGATTCACTTTGCTATACGTAGGCGGGTTCGGAATGTCCGTTGGAAGAAAATTATTGGCCGCGTTGATCGCCGCCTGTACCTCCTGTTCCGCGACGTCGAGCTCCAGCTCCAGACTGAATTGCAAGGTTATGACCGAGGCGCCGCCGGAACTCGTCGAGGTCATTTGAGTCAGCCCGGACATCTGGCCGAACTGGCGTTCCAACGGTGCGGTGATCGCCGAGGTCATCACCTCCGGACTCGCTCCGGGATAAAGCGTGGTCACCTGAATGGTTGGATAATCGACTTCCGGCAGCGCTGAAATCGAAAGCACCCGGTAACCCACGATGCCCGCGAGCAGAAGCGCCACCATCAGCAGCGAGGTCGCGACCGGCCGCTCAATAAAGATCCGAGAAACGTTCATGGAGTGGGCTTCTTCCCTTTGCGCACACCAGACTTGTCCGCTGGCCCCCGGGCGGGAGCGTTGACGTCGCTACCGCCAGTGGCCGCACGTGGCCGCGGAACGACCATCGCACCGTCCTGAAGTTTGTCCAAGCCGTCGGCGACGACGACCTCACCCGCGGCGATGCCCTCGATCACGGCGGTTTTCTCGCCCTCGGTCCGGCCGAGCTTTACGGTGCGCAACTCGACGGAGTTGTCGGCCTTGACCACAAAAACCGTCTGGGTCTGGGCCCCGATCTGAATGGCGGAATTGGGAATCAGGATGACGTCCTTCTGCACTTCGAGGAGCAGGCGCATGTTCACGAATTGATTGGGGAACAAAGCATGGTCGTCGTTCGGAAAATTCGCCCGGAGCTTCACCGTGCCGGTCAGGGGATCGATCTGATTGTCGATGGCGATCAGCGTGCCGGTCGCGAGCAAGTCTTTCATGGCGCGGTCGTAGGATTGCACGGGCAGCGACTGGCCCGCCGCCAGATTCTGTCTCACTTGGGGCAGGCTGTCCTCCGGGATGCTGAAAATTACCGAGATCGGCTGCTCCTGGGTGAGGACGACGATGCCCGCGGTATCCGAGGTCTGGATCAAGTTGCCCTGATTGACGAGTTTGAAGCCGGCTCGGCCTGTGATAGGTGCGGCAATGGTGCAGTAGCTCAGCTGCAGCCGGTCACTGTCCACCGCCCCTTGATCGGCGCGGACCGCACCCTCGAATTCCGCGACACCCGCCTTGGCGGTATCAATTTGCTGCTGCGTGACGGCGGCCTCGGCGTTTTGGTAGCGGACGAGGTCGAGCCGGGCGTTTTCGAGCTGAGCTCGATCACGTGCGAGCTGACCCTCGGCCTGTTCCAGCGCGACTTGGTAAGCCCGCGGGTCGATCTCCGCGAGCACCTCGCCGGCCTGCACCATCTGTCCTTCCGTGAAATGACTTTTTTTCAATTCACCCACCGCGCGACTTTTCACGGTCACCACATTGAGCGGGGTCACAGTACCGAGGGCGGAAAGATACACGTGCAATTCGCCCCGCTCGGCGACAGCGGTGGCGACTGAAGCGGGAGGCATCTGGCGGCGCCCGCCCACGGCCACCTGCTCCTTGGTGCGCGCCACCACGTAAGCGACGACTCCCGCCGCTACAATCAGCAACAGCAACAACCACAGCCACCGGCCACGTTGGGGGGACCGGGTCGGACCGGAGGAATTCGCGGGCTTGGCGTTCGGGGAGGTGCTCATTGGTGTGCGTGAGGGAAAGCGGGAAAATCGAGATCGATTTACTTAGGGCCGGGCGAGCGGGGACTGGTTACGCGTCGAGTGATGGGTGGTTTCGGAAAATGCGCTCGGATCGGCGGCGACGAAGGAGAATGGATTCAATTCTTTAAAGACGACCACCACCATTCGCTGGTGACCGGATATTTTCTATCTCAGGACCGCCGAAGTCGTTTTCCCCGGCACGCCTCGCTCGCCGAATGAGGTTATAAGATCTGCCATCACGCGATGAAGCGCCTTTCTAATGGGAGCGCTCCGACAACCCGGCGTTACAATTTGAAAGTCCCTTGCTGGGCGTGCTGCCGCATCCAGTGATCCACCAACACCAGCGCGGCCATCGCCTCGACGATCGCGACCGCGCGGGGGACAACGCACGGATCGTGGCGGCCGCGGGCCAGCAACTCGGTCTCGGCGCCAGATACATCCACGGTTTTTTGCGACTGGAGAATCGTGGCGGTGGGCTTGAAGGCGACCCGGAAGACAATGTCCTCACCGTTGCTGATGCCGCCTTGCACGCCGCCGGAATTATTGGTCGCAGTTCTGATCCGGCTGGCCTTCTGGAGAAACGCGTCGTTGTGCTGCGAACCCTTGAGCAGTGTGCCGGCAAAGCCACTGCCGATTTCAAACCCCTTCGTCGCAGGCAGCGAGAGCATCGCCTTGGCCAGATCGGCTTCCAGGCGGTCGAACACCGGTTCGCCGAGGCCCACCGGCACATTGCGAATGCGGCATTCGATGATGCCACCTACGGAATCCCCCGTGCTGCGTACCTCCTTGATGCGCTCGATCATGCGGGCAGCGCTGTCGGCATCCGGGCAGCGCACCGCGGTCGCCTCGACTTCGGCGAGAGTGGGCAAATTGATGAGAGGAGGCGCGATGATGTCGTGGATCTGCGTGACATAAGCCCGCACCTCCACGTTGCCGCCCAAATGGAGGAGTTTTCTGGCGATCGCACCGGCGGCGACGCGGCCAATGGTCTCGCGCGCCGAGGAACGTCCACCACCGCGATGATCGCGGTGACCGTACTTGGCTTGGTAAGTATAGTCCGCGTGGGACGGGCGGAATTTCTCGCGCATCTCATCGTAGGCACCCGGCCGTTGATCACTGCTGCGCACGACGAGCGAGATCGGGACGCCGGTGGTCATTCCCTCAAACACGCCGGAGAGAATTTCCACCGAGTCGGCCTCCTTGCGGGGCGTCGTGATGTCACTCTGACCCGGACGGCGCCGGTCGAGATCCGCCTGGATTTCCTGGCAGGTCAGCGGCAGGCGCGACGGGCACCCGTCAATAACCACGCCCACGGCGGGACCGTGGCTTTCGCCCCAGGTGGTGATGCGGAAAAGTTTGCCGAATGAATTGGGCACAGGTCGAAAAGGTTAGGCCCGGACGGCTTGCAAGCAAGCCCTAGCTGGGGCAGGGATGACCCATGAAATTTTTCATTCTGAGCGGCAGCCATCGGAGCGAAGCCCAGTCCCTCAAGGTTGCAAGCTACGTCAAATCGGTCCTGAGCCGCGAACATTCCGGTGCGGAAAGCTTTCTTTATAGTTTAAGCGGAAATCCCCTGCCCCTCTGGGATGAAGCCAGCGGCGGAGCCCCGGATGTCTTGTGGGACCCGATCTCGGCCGAGTTAAAAGCCGCCGATGCCTTGGTGATCATCTCGCCGGAATGGGGTGGAATGGCCACGCCCGGCGTGAAAAACTTCCTGCTCAACTGCACCGCTGACGAGGTGGGCCACAAGCCCGCGATGATCGTAACGGTGTCGGCTTCCCGCGGTGGCAGCTATCCGGTGGCGGAACTGCGCATGAGCGGCTACAAAAACAACCGTCTCCTGTGGTTGCCCGAGCATGTGATTGTACAACACGCCGGCAGCAGCCTGAACACTGCCGACGGCGCGGTGGATCTGAGCAAGGAAGATGGGGTTATCCGGCAACGGTTGCGCTACGCACTTCGCCTTCTGGAAGAATACGGCAAGGCCTTGCGGCAGGTTCGCGCCAGTGGCGTGATTGACCATAAAACTTTCAAAAGCGGAATGTGAAGTGCAGCGCGTCAGCTCCGACAAAATTCCAAGCGGGAAAATCGGAGCTGCGATTTTTCCATCCGCAGACCCTGAGCGATCGGCCGCCCGGCTAAGAGGAAAACCATCACTCCAACCAATTCCGAGAATCACTTTTATTGGCTAACCCAGCTTGGCGCGATCCGATATACTTGGCAGTACAAACCACCGGAACCCAATGAAACGATCCGCGTTATTTTTATTCCTAACCGCAGCTCTCATCAGTGAAAACGGCTGCGCAACGCCGGCCCGCCACAACGAGATTTCCAAGTATGATGAGCCAAACTCCTCACGGTCGCCCACGAACTTCACTGCAAATCCACCGGCGAAAAAAACTTCCTGGTTCACTCGGATGGTGGAACTCTGCCTGATCGAGAGTGCACGAGAAACACCAGGTTCGCAGAAGATAGTTGCTAAATGGTGCCCCCGTCCGGAATTGAAACGGAACACGCCTCGCAAAACTAAATCGCTGTAAGACGCGGACTTAGTTTATGGTTAATGTTTTAGAACAAGAAATACAATGCATCGTCGCGCAGAAAAGTGAAGTCAGAAACAGACTTTCTGGCAACCTCTGGCAACCTTCATGGAACCCATCGCCAGCCATTCGTTGGCAACATTCTCGGCTCTGGTCAGCTTTCGATATGAATCCTAAAATTAAAAAAAGAAGTATAGAAAATGTGCACATTGCGGACTGCGCTTCTGTGTCAATCTTACTAAATTCGATCCACTGTAGATCGCAGTTACAAATGAGGGCACCCCCGTGCTTAACGCTACGCAATACGCCGAGATAATTATTCTCTCTAAAAGTGGGCACTCGAATCGAAAAATCAGCCGAGTAGTTGGCTGTAATCGAGCAACGGTTGGCAAGGTTCTACGCTTGAAAACGCCCCAGCCTCCGACCCCACGAATTAGAAAGCGAGTAATCGATTCATTTCGAAAAGAAGCAGAACAACTGCTCACGAACGGTGGCTTCACCGCTCCCCAGCTAATGCAAATCTTGAAGCGGGCCGGATATCGAGGGTCGCTTTATGCGGTGCGGCATTTCGTTAGGGCATTTCGAGCAAAGCAACTCGAGCGCAGAAAAATGACCGCAACTCTCCCGTGTGGCACTTCGTTGCTTGCAGTAGATCACTTTTGGATTCTCCGACTCATGCAGGGTGATATCGACGCTGATGCCTTGAAATCTGATTGCGGTCCTACACTCACCTTGGATGACGCACATTTCTTAATAGAAATGGTCTTGTCGGGGCGACTTGGCTTCCGGAATCGAGCGGTGGTTGT
>JANYDX010000458.1 GCA_025363395.1 Verrucomicrobiota bacterium | reverse complement strand
TTGGTGACGACGGTGAAGGAAATCCACACGTTCGACGGCGCGCTGCAGGAGGCCTTCAGCCCGCAGTCGGTCAGTTTGGTGCTCGAACACGACATCGATATCAGTCGCGGCAGCATGATCGTGGATCTCGAAGTGCCGATCGGCACCGGCACCGATCTTTACGCCAAGGTCTGCTGGATGCATGCGCGTCCGCTCCAGCGGGGGAAAAAATATTTTCTCAAGCACACAAGTCACACAGTTCAGGCGGTGGTCACTGACATCGTGCATCGCCTCAACATCGAAACGCTCGATCCCGAAACCGCGCCCGCCTCGCTCGCGATGAATGATCTCGGGGAAATCCGCCTGCAAGTGTCCAATCCCGTTTATCACGACGCCTATGCCACCAACCGGCTCACGGGATCATTCATTCTGATTGAGCAGGGCACGAATGCCACGGTTGCCGCCGGCATGTTTCTCATCCCCACCGAATATGTGAAGCCAGAGAGCGGCGATTACGCCATCTGAGCAAGTTCGCCCGACCCGCGATCAATCCTCGGCCCCGTGAAAGTTTCCCTCAAAGTTGATTATGCGTGCCGGGTGATGGCTGAACTAGCCCGGTTGCACGGCTCGGGCACGCTCGCGCAAATCGATCACCTGGCCAAAACCGAGGCCGTGCCCGCCAATTTCCTCGCACAAATCCTCGGCCAGTTGCGCACCCACGGGCTCATCGCCAGCCGCCGGGGCAACCAAGGCGGTTACACCCTGGCCCGGCCGCCCGTGGAAATTTCGCTGCACGATATTCTCATGGCCGTCGAAGGCGGCTGCCTTCATCTCAGCGGAAATTTCCAAGGCCGCAGCGGCCGTCGTCTTAAACAAATTTGGGATGAGATCAGCGAGGGACTGGTGGACAAAACTAAGAGCTACACGCTCGATCAGCTTTCCACCAAAAATCCGACGGAAATGTACTACATCTGAGTTTCGCGGCAAGCCGCGGAAAGGGGGCCAGCCCCCATATGCGTTAACATAAGGGATTCCAGCCCCGGCAGCGCATCTCCCCGTCCCAACAAACCAGTCTTCTGCGGAGCAGAAATTAGGAAATTTCCGATTAAGTTAACGCTTATGGGCCAGCCCCCCGAGGGAATCAGTTAAACAACACTAAGTATTCTATTAGTTGACATTAAGACGGGGTCACCTCCTGCCGTTGGTGTCAACTAATAGAATACTTAGTCTCCGGAGACGGGCGTGGCCCGCCGAAACCCGTTGCCGGGAGAAGCCCTCCGCGGCGTCGGCGGCTAAAAAGAAGCCGCGACGCATAGCTGCGCCGCGGCTCATGCACACACACTCTCTGCTTGCAGCAGAAATTAAAAGCGGAAGTGGGTTCCGACGGTGAAGGTGGTGTCGTGGTCGCTGTCGTAGTTGATTCCACCCGAGAGGGCCCACTGGCTGTTCACCCAGTAATTCGCCTTCACGGCGTAATTCCAAGTGCCGCCGTTGGTCAGATCCGGCGCGTCCATGTACTGGATGTACGGAGTGACCGTGAATTTTGGCGCCACTTGAAACTCGGAACCCACGGCAGCTTCCCACACGAAGGAACTGTCCCGGGTGCCGGCGTATTTCGTCCAGGTATAACCGACGCCACCCTCAACGTAAGGCTTGCCCCAAGCGTGCGAGCTGCTGAAGGCGCGAAGCGCGCCGCCGAGCGTCTGCTGCTTCGCGCGGTCACCCGCGACGAGACCAGTCTGCGTCCAGTCGTAGGTGAGCACGCTGTCGAAGCCGGTATTGAGGGGCTGGTTGTATTCGAAGCCGAAGCCTTTGGCGTTGGTCGGCGCGTTATCGAGATTGATGTAGCTGTAATTCAAGCCGGCATAGGTTTGCCCGAGCAAGCCCATCGTACCCGAGGCGGGCAATGGGTCCTGCGCGCGCACCGTGGCGGCAAAGCCGAGCAGTGAAGCGGCAACGACGAGAGATTTAATGATGATTGTCTGTTTCATATTTGGTTTGGTTTTGTTGGTGCCTTCACGGATCGGTCAGTACCCGTGCGGACAAGGTCATTAACACGCGGTCCGCGGCGATGTTCCGTCTGGAAAAACTTCCCGGAATTTATTCTTTTTCGCGGGAACTGTGAAATCGAGGCGGTGTCGGCCCGCGACTTTTTGTTTCCACCACTTGCCAACCGACGCGTGTTGAATACGGTTTCGTCCCATGAAAGTTATGCGTCTCCTCCCGCTCCTCGCCCTCGCCACCATGTCGTTTTTCACCAAATCAAATGCCGAGTCACTCAAGGCCGGCGATGCTGCCCCCGCCGTCACTGGCGTGACTGAAATTGGCGCGAAGCTCGACTTCGCCAGCGTTTATCAAAACGGTTACACGCTCGTTTATTTTTATCCAAAAGCCGACACCCCGGGGTGCACGAAGCAGGGCTGCAGTCTGCGTGATTCCTACGAGGAGCTCACCAAAAAAGGCGTCACCGTCATCGGCGTGAGCCATGATGACGTGGCCGCGCAAAAAGCTTTTAAGGAGAAATATCATCTGCCTTTCACCCTGATTGCGGACACCGATGGTGGAGTCGTCAAAGCGTTCGGCGTTCCAACAATCCCGATGTCCAGTCTCGCCAGTCGACAGGCCTACCTCATCGACAAAAATGGAAAAATTGTCTGGGCCGATTACAAGGCCTCAACCGAAAAACAGGCTCAGGACGTACTGGCTGAACTCAGCAAGCTGGGGGTTTGATCCGTCTCCCCTTCCCCCCCCCAACACCCATTATTTTCCAGGCCGCGACTTTGATCGCGGTCTTTTTTATAATTCGTCATCATTGGTCGCCACGAGCAGCGGCGCGCCCGGATCAAGCCGCACCCGTTCCAGCCAGTCGAGCAGCAGCGGATGGTGGTCCGTCATCCTCGTGTTTACGGGCGCGGCCACGATGTCGATAATGCGCACCGAGCCATCCGCGACGCGTACGACATTGCGGTCATGGGTATCGGCGACGAGCCACGCGCGACCCCGCACAAAAGCCAGGCGCGGGTGATCGCGATCACAGCGCAGAAACCGCGAGGGCCACGGAATCAGCGCCGGCGGCAACAGCTCACAGGTGTCCGTGCCTTCCGGGAGCCGTTCGCCCAACACCTGCTTGACCACCAAAACCCCTTCCGGCGTTACCCCGACCACTTCCGTGGGCATGCCACCGATTGCATTCACCACATCGAGTTTTTCCAGCAAATCGCGGTAACTGCCCGGACAAGCCTCCGCCCGCAACACCTGGTCTTCGTCCGGTTCGTAGCGAAAGGTGGCGCCGATCCATTGGCCTTCAATGGGCCGGAAAAATTTGTAGATGGAGTCTTCCTGGTCTTGAAAAGCCCACGCTTCCACCCCACCGCCGATATGCCGCAACACCGAACTCCCCTCAGCCAGGGAATCCTCGGAATCGGCCGGAAACCCAAATAAATCGAGCGGCAGCAGCGGCAAAGTCGCCCGAAAAGCGCGAATTGCGTTCCCCAATTCAGCCCAAGCACCCCCGGTACCTTCCAGCAGGCTTACGGCGTCTTCGGGGAGGACGAGGAGATCGCGGTCCGGATCCGTTCCAATGCTGCATTCGGCCGCTGCCGTGCGGAGGCGATCGAACGCTTCCAATCGTCGCCCGTGATCGTTGAGAAGACATTCTTGGGCGGCAGTTTCCGGGAGTTGACTGCCTTTGATGAAACTTGGCCGGCCTGAGAAGTGGTCTTGCATGATTCGCCCATGCGCCACGTTCGCGTCCCCCGCGCCCAAACGCAAAAACTATTTGCCCGCACGTTGTTCACAACCGGGACCCCAAGCGAGAAAGTACCGGCCGGCTTGCCCCCCGCTTTTTTTACCGGAAACCTCTCGCTTGACACCCCCCCCTGCCTGCACTGACTTTGGACCTCTTTTTCTCATAAAACTATGCAACCTACATTCCGCCCGCATCGCAAGAAACGCGCCCGCAAGATCGGTTTCCGCGCCCGCAAGGCCACTCCTGGTGGCCGCAAAGTTCTGCTTAATCGCCGCCGCAAGGGCCGCAAGCGCCTCACGGTCGTCTGAGATGAACTTTCGCGCCGGGCAACGTCTGCGGCGCAACGACGACTTCCGCGCCGTACGCGAACAGGGCCGCCGCATGGATTGCGGGGCCTTTTTGCTGACTTGGCGAACACGTCCCGCTGATTCGCAGCCATCCAACCCGCGCGTCGGAGTGGTCGCTTCACGGGCCTCGGTCGGCAACGCCGTTCATCGCAATCGCGCCAAGCGCCGCCTCCGCGAAATCTACCGTCGCCATCAAACCTTTGTGCCGCCCGGCCTTGATCTCGTGCTGACTGCCCGCGCCGCTTTGCTCCGCTTGGAGTTTGCCGACGTCGAACAAAGGTTCGCCAACGCGTGTCGCAAATTGATGCCTGCCTCGCCTCCGACCAATGGTTAACCCTTCTTTCCCCCCTCTTTCTGGTGCGCCGTCGACCCCGGGGCTGGAAGTGCGCAGCGCAATCGCCGTGACTCCAGGGTCTGCCGGGCGGGCTCAAGCGGGCATCGGCCGCTTCGATAATTATTTGTCGCGGATTATTTCTTTCCCGGCCCGCACCGCGGGCGGATTGATCTGGCTCTACCAGAAAACTGTTTCCCCAACCCTGGTGGTTTTCAATCCCACCTGCGGGTGCCGCTTCGCCCCCACGTGTTCGCAGTACGCCCGCGATGCCTTGACGGAACACGGCTTGGTCTCCGGATTTTTTTTGACGCTTCGCCGTCTGGTGAAATGCGGCCCATGGCACGCCGGCGGCGAAGATCCCGTCCCTCTTCGCCCCCGCCGCGTCTGCACCAAAGTTTCCCCCGTTTAACTTACTTTCTTCATGGATAAAAAGAACACCCTCATCGGCGTGCTGCTGCTCCTCGCGGCAATGGCGAGCTTCTACTTCAGCGCCCGCCTCGTCCCACCCGCACCTTCCCGCGCTCCGATCACTGCGCCCAGTGGCAATCCGCTCGCGAAAAACGAGGCCCCGCCCGCCGGGCCGGCCACCTCACCGAGCGACGCCACCCTCACCGCGGGAAAAGCCGCATCGTCGACGCCCGCCGAATACGCCACCCTCGCCAACGATTTCCTGGAAATAAAGCTCACCAATCACGGCGGTGCGATCGATTCCATCGGCCTGAAAAAATATCTCGCCGTCCAGGGCCGGCCAGAACTCTACACGTTAAATGCGCAGCAGATGGCCCCGGCGCTCAGCCTCACTGATTTTCCGGGAGCCGATCTTCACACCGCTTACACGCTCGTCTCGCAAACGGCGGATGAGGTCGTCTATCGCACCGTTTCCGACGGATTGGAAGTCACGCGACGCTACTCGCTCGCGAAGACCCCGGGCCGTGACGCCTACCAAATCCGCCACGAAACCACTTTTCACAATCTGACCGACAAAGCTCTGCCGTTGCCCCGTGCGACCTTCAATCTCGGCACGGCCGCTCCGCTCAACGAAAATGATTTCGGCATCTACCTGAGTTCCGGCTATTCTGACGGCAACGACGCCAGCTTCGTTAAGCGCAGTGATCTCGAGGGCGGCGGTATTCTCGCCGCCGTCGGGATGAAGGATGGCACTCCTCCCCCGTACATCCAAAATCCCGCCACCATTGCCTGGGCCTCGGTGCAAAACCAGTTTTTCACCATGATTTTGACGCCCGACCAGCCGGGCACCGGCGCGCGGTCGGAACGGGTGAAATTGAATCCACTCGCCCCCATCACCGACAAGCGGGCTTACGGCATCACCAACTACGCGCAGTTTGAAATCAAACCCCTGGCTCCGGGCGCTTCCACGACTTTCGGCGGAAATTTCTTTACCGGTCCCAAGGAATACAAACGCCTCTCCAACACCGATGTGTTCAAGCATGGCGAGGACAAGGTCATGCAGTTCGGCTCGATTTCTCCGTTCAATAAAATTTTTGCCTCCGGTTTCTTCGCCCCGATTCTTTTGACCATGATGACCTGGATTCATTCGGGCGTGAACAACTGGGGCTGGTCCATCATCCTCACCACGCTTTGCCTGAAGACCATCTTTCTTCCCTTCACGCTGGCGGCATCCCGCTCCTCGAAACGCATGGCCAAACTCAACCCGCTCATGCAGGCCATGCGGGAAAAATATAAGGACAACCCGCAGAAGATCCAGACCGAGACCCTGCGCTTGTTTAAGGAAAACAAAGTCAATCCGGTGGGCGGCTGCATTCCCATTTTGATCACAATTCCGTTCTTCGTGGGTTTCTACAGCATGCTGCAGAGTTCCTCCGACCTGCGCTTCGCGTCCTTCCTGTGGGTGCGCGATCTTTCCGCCCCCGACACCGTCGGGCACGTCTTCGGTCTGCCGATCAACATCATGCCCCTGTTCATGGGTGCCACGATGATCTTCCAGATGCGCCTCACCCCGACCCCGACGACCGACAATGCCCAGGCCACGATGATGAAAGTCATGCCTTGGATCTTCACCGTATTCTGCTACAGCTTCCCGTCGGGCCTCGCGCTTTATTCCACGATCAACGGTCTCTTCACCATCGGCCAGCAGATGGTCATCAACCGCATGCCAGAGCCGCAACTGCCCGCAACCGCTGGCGCACCCAGCGCCACAGGCGGCCCCGGTTCAATGAAGAACGTCACGCCAAAGAAGAAGAAAAGCTGATTAACTGAAGGGCAGGAAAGCTGAACCAACTCGCTGGATAGGCGCCCGACGGTTTCTGAGTTCCAATCACACTCCGTCGGCCCTTCCGGCCTCCGACTTCAGCTCTTCGTCCTTCGCTCCTTCAGCCCTTCTTTCCCCCATGGCCGGCCATAACAAGTGGTCCAAGGTCAAACGGCTCAAGGCCGTGACCGATTCGCGCAAGGGCAAGGTTTTCTCGCGGCTCTCACGCGATATCACCATGGCGGCAAAAACCGGCGGCGGCGACTTCGATGGCAATGCCCGCCTGCGCACCCTGGTGCTCAAGGCCCGTGAAGCCAACATGCCCGCCGACAACGTTGATCGCGCCATCAAGAAAGGCACCGGCGAATTGCCCGGTCTGGTCTTCGAGGAAACGACCTACGAGGGCTACGGCCCCGGTGGCGTGGCCTTCATGGTGAAGTGCACCACCGACAACAAAACCCGCACCGCGAAGGATGTGCGCGCCGCCTTCAATCAATGCGACGGCAACCTCGCCCAACCGGGTGCCGTCGCCTTCCAGTTTCTTCACGCCGGCCAGTTCCTCATCGCAAAAGAAAATGCCGCGGAGGAAAAATTGATGGAGGTCGCACTGGAATCCGGCGCGGACGACGTCATCACCACCGAGCACGGCTACGAGTTGCGCTGCAACATCCACGCCTTCGACAAGATCGCGCACGCCCTCGAACGGGCCGGCATTAAGTCCGTTTCATCCGAGATCGCCTACATTCCGAGCTCCACGGTTTCCGTCGCCAGTGCTGACACCGCTCAGGCCATAGTGAAGCTGCATGAAATCCTCGAGGAAAACGACGACGTGCAAGCCGTGTTCTCCAATGAAGAGATGGATGAATAGACACGCGACTGCCGTAAAGTGGGGGCGACTTGACCCCGAGCCGAGTCAGAGCAAACGTTTTGTGTATTAAATTTAAATTCCACCTACCCATGAATAAATTCGTCCTTTTCTTCGCGATGCTTTTCTCGTCCGCCCTGGCCAAGGACATCCCGAAGGTCACGCCCCAAAGCGCCGCGCAACTCGTCGCCGACGGCAAAGCGGTGCTCGTCGATGTCCGTGAGCCCGCCGAGTGGGCGGAAACCGGCGTCGCAGCTCCCGCCGTGCTGTTGCCCAAAAGCGATTTCGACGGGGCGCAAAAACTGTGGAAGGAGTTCCTCGCACAGACCACCGGCAAGGAAGTGATCCTGTATTGCCGCTCTGGCAAACGGGCTGGAATGGTCGGCGCAGCGCTCGCCGCCCAGGGCGTCAACGTGGCCAACGCCGGTGGCTTCTCCGACTGGGAATCCGCCGGCCTGCCCACCCGCAAGGTCGAGGCCAAAAAGCCCTGAACCCCCGGGCCT
>JANYDX010000441.1 GCA_025363395.1 Verrucomicrobiota bacterium | reverse complement strand
CAAGCGCCATCCCGCACTTTGGGCAGTCGCCGGGCTGGTCGGATACGACGCCCTCGCACATGGGGCAGTAGTATTTCGCATCCTTGGCCGGTTGTATCGCGGCGTGGTGGTGAGTATGGTTTTGTTCACCAAGGGAAGGGGAGTGGTCGTGTTTCATACGGCAAGAGCGATGGTTCATACCCGGCTGACGGACCGGGATGGAATATCTTACAGTCAATCCAGGGCGTCGGGAGCGGTTGATAGTGGAGACCGCAATGCGGAAGTTCATTGCTGCGCTCGAACGCTTTTAGCAACCCGTTCTGCAAAATGTCCTCCGCCTCCGCTTCGCTGCCGACGCGAGCGACGAGGAATGACTTGAAGGCGATCCGCTCGGCGTTGGGCGCGATGGCGATTTAGTGGGAGCGGCTGCTCCATAGCGATGAGCGTACCCCCACCATTGCTTTTGTCATTCGGCCGGCGGTGTCCCCCCGGGTTGGGACGTTTTGGTTTTCATGCGTGGGCTAGGTTGGATGGGAAGTGATGGGGGAACGGACTGAGTTTGGCGGAGTGAAGTGACTGTTGAGAAACCGCGTAGCACCGCTGCACCGTCCGCCTAGGCTCCACCCTTCGCTCCACATCCATTGGGAAAGACTGCGCGTTTGTTGGAAATAGGTCGCGTTTCCCGACTCTGTGCCGGTAGCGCTGGCCTTATAATCACCTCGCTTAACCGCTCTGAGTGCGGATTAACGAAACTGAGAAAAAGACCGGCCGAGCACGGGGATCGGCCGGCGGGAAACGGTGCAATGACTTGTTACTTATTATCTGATTTTGACATGTCCGCGCAGCAGAAGGCAGCGCCTTCGCCACATTTGCTGCAGTTGTGCTGCATCTCATCCTTGGTCTTGCCTTGGACGACGGTGATGGTGCCGCCGCAGTGCTCGCACTCGTGCTTTGAGCCGACCTCCATCCAATTGCGCGGCCCCTTGCCGTTTGGCCAGGTGGATTTGTATTCGGTCATGTTGGTGGTCTTGCATGCGCCACACACCATCATCATGGTGGTGCCATCCTTGAGCTCGTCCACTTGCTTGACGCTTTTCATTTGCCCCATGGAGCGCATTGCACCGGGACTCTGCGAACCGGCATGAGCTTGCGAGGCACCCAGGCTGAGGGAGAAGGCAAGGAGCGACCCCAGCCCGATGATGCGGATAACGTGTGATGATTTTTTCATTGGATTTTTGTTTTTTATTTCTGGCGTTTGGACCTGACCCACGAAGCGTCGCGGATCAGAAAATGAGATTTATTTTTGCGGGATCGGCGCAGCGGTCGAGCAACAGAAGGGGGCGCCCTCGCCGCCCGTGCGGCAATTGTGCTGCACGGAGTCAGGGATCTTGCCTGGAACCACTGAGATTTCTCCGCCGCAAAGGTCGCACTGGTGTTTTAAGCCGAGGGTGAACCATTCGGTGGGGCTCTTGCTCGGCGAACCGACTTGCCGGGAATCGCGAATCATCGCGGTCTTGCCGGCACCGCAGACCATCGCGATGGGGTCGTCCGGTTTGACGGCTTCGGCTCCTCGGACGGTGGTGATGAGGCTTGCTCGGTTCCAAACTTCCGGCGGAGGACCGGCGTGGCTCGTAATCGCTGTCGCAACGAGAAGAATAGCAGTGACCGCCCCGGTGATGATTTTCGATAGCGGGTGAATTTTCATGGAGATTTCCGGTGGGAAGGACGCTTGGGCTTGTTGATCCCCGCGGAGGGCTTTGGCGCGAAAATCTCCGAGGGCGATGCGGTGGGGGAGTCGGTTGCGGCGACGATGGTCATTTCTTCACCGCGGCTCGATACGACTCCGGAGGCCACGCCCAGCACCAAATTTTTACTCCCGGCCCGCGCTTCGAGTCGGCAGCGTTCAAACCAAGCGTAGCAACCACGGTGGTCGTGCAGGATCTCAATCCCCCCGCGAACGATCTGGAGGGTGACGGACTGTGCATGATAGCGCTGGGTTTCACCGCTGCAATTGGTGATTGAAACATTCACCCCGTGCAGATCGGACAGCACCGTTTCCGTGTGGCCGAGCTGGTCGGTGGTCTGGATCGTGGCAGGTTTCACGCTGGCTACTATAGGTTACTTGATTCGCACAAGCTCCGCATCCACTCGACAAAATCACGCATTTCTTCCGGTGGCCCAAGGGGGGAATTCAACTGGCGCGAGGCGATTCAGCCGTCGAATAGGGGTAGCGGAATAGAATTTTTTTGGAGCACATCAAGATCTGAGCGCTTAGCGTGTATCACTTCGGACGCCCGCTCCAGCTAGGCCCGGTAGGCGCGGGGCGACATACCGGCGATCCGATGAAACGACCGGTTGAATTGTGAGAGAGAATGAAATCCCACCTCGAAAGCCACTTCGCTAACCCGATATTGGGGATTCTGCAGGAGGGTTCTTGCCTCTCCGACCCGCACGCGTGCGACGTAGTCGACGAAGTTCAGCCCGGTGCCCTTTTTGAATTGTTCGCTGAAGTAGCTCGGGCTCAAGTTTACCTGCCGGGCGACTGCCCGCAGCGAAAGATCATTGCGAAAGCCATGGTCGATGAGCCGGCGGGCGCGAGAGATCGTCGGGGACTCCCGCGCATCGCGGTGCAAAACGAGTTGATTGGCACAGGCGGAAAGTTGGCTGGCGAATATCGCGAGCAGCTGCACGGTTGACTCGTACTGTTCCGGCGCGAGCACCCGCGTGGCACGGTAGGTTTCCTCAAAAGTTTTCGGATGAGGAGGCGCTCCCAATCGCAAAAACTCGCGGACTACCTTGTCAAATTGTCGCCGGGTGGGGGCTTTCACCAGGACTCCACCCGTCTGCAAGAATGCGACCAGTCGCGGGCCAACCCTCACGGGCACGGCAGTTTCGCATAAGCCAGCCACGCATTTTAAGGTTTTCGGTTGCAGCTTTGCTCCTGCCTCCAGTCGCATTTGCAGTGCCCGACAGGCGGGACAAGCCTGATGGGTCACCGCGAGCCGTGAGCAGAACAGATGGGAGCACGCCGGTATCTCCGATGGGTCGCCTGCGTGATCCGGCGTGGGCGGATGGATCGAGAGGGGCAGGCCGGTCGCTTTTTCAAAGGCCTGCTTATAGCTGCGGAACATCGTGGATTCCGACAGGGCTGAATAGAGCGGATCTTCAGATGCGTGGGACATGGGGACGTTTCTATAAAGCTCTAACGGGAATACCGGGAAAATCCCGCAGAACTAATTTTGGAAAATACAAATCGTTCCCGCCCTTCTCATTTTCGGGCCATCCGCTGACGGCACTGTCTGGCCATAGGTTGGGGCGAGCCGGCTCAAGAGCGCCAACGTGCCCGCGGCGGCAGACGTATGCAAAAAGCGGCGGCGGGAAATAAGGGCGCGGTTCATAAGGACAGAAGGAAAGTCTTAGAGACTACAGACAGCGCGCGGGACGGGGAAGTAACCTGATATTAATGAGGGGGTATAGTTTTCAAGGCGGACGCTCGAAAACTAAGAGTGGACGATTCCGGGCACGGGTCCGCGTGGTTCAGGGCGGCGCAGAATCAGGTTGGCTTGTGGAGAACATCGCTACCACTGGCCTTTTATGAACGAGCGAGCACCCACTCTCATTAGGTGGTGGACAGTGAAATTCTGCGAATTGCTAAGCCCGACGGCTGGGATCCCGAGTTCATGAAGTCCGTGTTCTGCAATGTCATCAAAGCTCGCAGTCGCGACGGCATTTCTCTGATCTTAGCAAGTGCGGCACTTTTTTTGGTGAGTGCGGGAATTGCGATTTATATGTCACTGGATCCGGTGGCGGTCGGTCCTGCCGCTTATTCCGTGCCCCTCGCATTGGCGCTGACTGCCGGCGTATTCCTCTTGCGGACAGGTTCTGATTATCGAGCCGTAAAAGAATGGGGGTTCTGTGCGGATGCTGATCGTATCTGGTGGGTGAGGCGGGATGTGTCAGGAGAGAGGCTGGATGGGGAAGCACACATTCAAGATATCCGTGCTCTCATTTATCATGCGGGCGATGACGGTGATCCCTTCCTGGAGTTTGAATTCAAGGATGGTTCCGTCGCTCGTTTTCCGTCGCGTGGACATCTCACTCCGCCGCGACTGCGGGAATTTATCAACTACTGGCATGAAGCGCACGGAGATATTCCGATCAAGAATCTGTGGTAGATTCAACGCTGAGATCGGCCGGTGAAGAAAAGGCCAAATGGATCAGTCCGCCGTCTTGAATACAAAGACCGCGCCCTCTTCCGTGCCCACGGCGAGCAGGGAGTCGTCGGGATTCCACGCGAACTTAGTGGCGGCCGAGGGCATCTTCACTTGGGCGAGCAACGGATTTTTTCGGGTGGGAGACCACAGGCAGAATTCGCCGCTGGCCGAGGCGGTGGCAAGCAGGCTGTGCTGATTTTGAAAGGCAACCGCGCACACGCGCGCCGTGTGGGGG
>JANYDX010000300.1 GCA_025363395.1 Verrucomicrobiota bacterium | reverse complement strand
TCGCGGCGCAGGCGCTCGATTTCCTCTGCCATGATTGTCGCGTAATCGGCGCCTTCGCCCTCGCGGGCCATGCGCGCAAGGATCCGATCCACCAGCCGGTCGCTTTCTGCGTGGATCTGCTCCGCTTCGTCCTCGGTCTGCGGTTGGGCATTCCATGCCGCCGGCCCGTCTTCCTCGTGGCCCGCGCGTTCGTCGGCAAAGTCATCTTCGACGGGATCAGCTCCGGCATTGGCCGCGTCCCCCAGCCGTTCCATAAAGCCGGTGATTGCCTCTCCGTTCGCGCGGCGCTGCTGCTCTTCTTCCTCCGGCGTCATTTCCCAGGTGGTGTCGCCGACGATTTTCAATTCGTAGCTGGCCGATTCGAGCACGACGCGTCCGTTGCGTTCGCTGAACCATTCCAAATAGAGCGAATTGCCCCAGTGCCATGGCCACGCTTTTCGCGCGGCGTAATATTCTCCGATTTGATCCAGGGAAATTTCCGGCACCTTCACTTTGCGAGAGGCGGTGATGTCACCGACCGTGCCTTGTTGCAGCGCGGCCAGGCTGGCAAAGTCGCCGGCCTTCGGCTCCGGGTTGGTAAACTCCAACCGCCGTCCCGCGAGATCTCTCCAGCAATCGCCGCTTAGTCTGAGCTCGATGGGTTCTTCGCGCCCGGCCAACCAGAGCCGACCTGCCACGCGTCCCCGCGTGCGGTTGTCGATTTCTCCCCGGATCACAGATTCTTCGATGCGCCAAGCCATGGGGATTTGTGAGTGGGGAAGCCGGCTTTGGCGAGTCTGCTGAGGGCGCGGGCGGGGGATGCGGCTGAATTCAAGGCGAAAAGATTTATTGATAAACAATAAATAATACTTGACGGATCTCGGATTTTATTTATCGAAGAACAATAAATATTAATCCTTACTTCTATGAAATTATTCACTAATCTGCCGGGGAATCTTCGGGTGCTCTTCGGGGCGCTCCGCTTCTTGGTCGTTTGTTTTGCTCTGTTTTGGTTTCTGAATCTCACGTTCAATTCGTGGATTGAACAACGGTTCATGGACGAGCCGCAGTTGATCGTCGCGGTGGGAGCTGTTTCGTGGGGCGTTGTTCCGGATGCGATCAAGCTCCAATCGGACAGCGCCAAACCTGGTGCGATCCGGCTGAATAATTTATGTGGATCCTTGCAGATGAATTTGCTGAGCAAAGACACTGCGATGGTTTCTGCCCTGCGTTGGACGATGTATCCGTCGATGGTGGTATCTATTACGTTCGCTTGGCTGCTTTTCACTTCGCTGCGAAGTGTGTGCGCCAACGTCGAACGCGGGGAGGTGTTCGATGAAAAAAATCTGCGTCTAGTCCGAGGCATTGGCCTGATCCTTATTGTCTACAGTTTGTCTAGTGCAGCCGTTGGACTATGGGCGCACCACGTGATGGGCGGCTACCTCACCCAGCATGTGGTTTTGACGGGGCTCGCAGTTCCGGGAGGGACCGGAGGGTTGCAGTTCATCGAGCCGTCGGGCCCGTTCCTTTTTCCCGGTTTCGGGGGTTTGATTACGGGCTGCTTGGTTCTCATGTTGAGTGAGGCTTTCCGGCAGGGACTGCAGCTCAAGGCAGAAAACGATCTAACCGTTTAAGCCATGCCTATCCGATTAAATCTCGATCAGGTCATGGCGGACCGTGGCATCAGCCTGACCGAATTAGCTGACCGGGTTGGCATCACATTGGCCAATCTTTCGATCTTAAAAACCAACAAGGCCAAAGCGGTGCGCTTCAGCACGCTGGAAGCGCTCTGCCGGGAGCTGAAATGCCAGCCCGGCGAACTGCTGGAATTTGTGAAAGAAAAATAGAGCCGGAGAAAAGCCGCGTATAAAAGTCCGAAGGTTTGACTTCCAACCGGTGACGGCCATTTAAAAGGCCGATTGAAAAAGATGCTGGCGGACGCAGGTTCGCCCGGCAAACAGCGATCATGATCCGCCGGCTAATCACCCCTCTTCCTTTGACAACTCTGCGCGTTGGCCCAGCGGGGGCCCTGCTCGTCACAGGCCTGTTTTTGCTCGCGGCCCCGGCGCGTGCTGCGCTGCCGGACTATAAATTGGGCGAGGTCGCCTGGGCGGATGTCACCACGCCCCTGCCGTTGGTTGTGGCAAATCCTGAAGCGACCGAAGAGTTAACCCAACAGTTGGCGGAGCAGGTTCCCGCCATTGTGCGCTTCTTCGGGCCGAGTGTGGGTGAAGCCGAGGCTGAGTTGCGAGCGGGGATTGTCGCGGCGCGGTCAGCCTTTATGGCTGCACTGCGGCAGGCCCTGCACGGCCGGGCTCCGACCGGGACGGATGTCGGTTCCTTCGCGTATACGAACACGATTCGCGAGGTGATCCGCCAGTTTCCGAAAAATCCCCCGATCGCCCGGCTAGCGCCCTTGTGGGTGCGCGGCGCCAGCGATGCAGCCATGGTGGACAATCTGCTTCGCCCGGTGAGGGAGGTGATGGCGAGGCCCATTGTGGCTGATGATCCGGAAAGCATGTTCCTCGCGGATCAGCCATTGCGCCTTGTTCCTGGAAACCTGCGGGACGAATCGCCCCCGATTCAGAAGCTGCCCAGCACCGGGGAGATTATCCTGATCGATAAAATGATGAGTCTCGCGCGTGCGGGACGTCAGGTCGAAGCCGATTTTCCCGCAGGCCAGGAGGACTTGGGCCGTTTTGCGGCTTCCTTTGTCCGCGTCAATGCCTGGCCCGCGCCAAAGCTGACCGACTTTTTGCGGGCTAAACGAATGCAAGGCGTCACCGTGAATGACACCTACGCTGCCTCAGAGTTTATTGTCAGAAAGGGACGGACGATTGATCGCAAGGCCCTGAACGCTTTGGCGGCATTGCGGGAGAAGATCCCGGTTCTGCCGGCTCAAATTAAATCCCAGCCGTCCCGCTCCACCACCGCCGGCTTATCCTGGCCCACGCCATGGATCGCCGGCGGTCTTGGCGTGATCGGCGTGATGCTTGGGTTGATGGTCCGACGTGGGCGTGCCAAGCGGGGCAGTGTGCTGGTGGAAGTTTCCGAAATCCCGGCACGGACCCGGCCGACCCAGCCGGTCTGGCCGGAGGTTGCCGGGGAAGACAATTGGCGGGCCCGGACGCGGGTGGCGGAGGTGAAACCTGATCGGGCTCACGAGGCAATCCACAACGGTGCGCTCGGTTGGATGCGCGCGAAAATTTTCCAGACACTGTTCCAGCAGCGGGCCGAATTACTCTCTTCGCAGCAAAAGACCGAGGTGGAAATGCGAGAATTGGAAAAGCGTCTCGAACGACTGCACGCGCCGCTGCAGGAGCGTCTCACCTCCTACGAAAAGCGCATTGATGAGCTGGAACAGGATCTGGCGGCCAAGAGCGAAGAGAACCGCGAATTGATCGGAGCCCGGATCGATCTGGCGAAACAGCAGCTCGGCGTGGAACGCGAACGCTTTGGAACGAATTAACCGCTGCGACCTGCGCCGTTGGTCGGGGCCGGCCAGCTGGCGGATGGCCAGTTGGCGGTCACACTGACATTGGTGACGGCGCCCTGTTTGGCTTCCTTCTCCACCTGCAAGGCCCGTTCATAACATTCCACAGCTTCGTCGAAGCGTTGCAGGCGGTTGAAAACCCCGCCCTTCGAGAGGTAGGCGAGGGCCATGGTGCGGTCGGCCTTGATGGCGCGATCATAGCATTCGATCGCTTCGTGATCCAGTTTCAGCCGCTCCAAGGCCGAGCCCTTTTTGACGAGGGCTTCGGGATGATCGGGATCGATGCGCAGAATTTCGTTGTAGCAAGCGAGGGCGTCCCCGGCCTTGTTCGCATTGAGCAACGACCGGCCTTTGCCGAGCAGCGCCGTGATGTGGGCGGTCGGATCTACGGGAGCGGCGGGGGTTTGCCGCGTGCTGTTGGATTCCGTCAAAGGATCGACCGGTGCGGGGGTTGACGCGATCGCCGTGTGCTCAAGTTCAAGAATGCGCCGTTCCATCCGGTTTACCACCGATGTCAGGCGCTGAGTGGAGGCGGCGACCGCTTCATCCGAAGGTGTGGGGGCATTTCCAACCGCCAGCCAGGCCTGCTGCGCCGCCGCTGGCATGGACTGGACTGGCATTGGCTGGGGCTGAACAGCCACCTGCTGCTGTTGGGCGGTGATTTCCGAGAGGTGTTTGATCCCGCGCCAGAGGAGGAGCGTGCTCGCGAGCATGGTGAGCAACCCGACGCTGCCAAAGCCCGCCGCCATCCAAATCACCAGACGGTTAGCGTCCTGGGTGGCGACTTGCTGGCGTTCCGCCGCGGCGCGCTGGGCCTCGATCTGCTGGTGTTCAACTTCGGTTGCCATCACCGATTTGAGGGCATCGATTTTCTGCGTGATCGCCGCCGCCTGGGCGCGGGCCGTCGACTCAGTTTCCAGCCGGGCGTTTAAGTTGGCCAGTTCGGCCGCGTGCAATTGTTCCCGCACGGTCAAATAGGATTTCAGCAGCTCGGCCTGGCTAAGTTCGCTGGGCGAAACGCTCGTGGACGAATTCGACGCGGTCGTGACTTGAGCCCCCAGTTCGCTGCGACCGGCGACGAGAACCAGCAGTGCTAGGCACAGTGCGCCGGATCGAAGAAGCTGAGCTGGGTGTTGCATGACTGCCTGTGGCGCGAGGCTCAAACTCCTGCGCGTTGTTGTCAAGGCGCCGGGCGCCGGTTTTTGCGTTTGTTGTCATGGGTTGCCCATCGGGTTCGGTCGCGTCGTGACAAGCCCGGCTTTTTCCCGCTACTTTCCGCCTCCGAAGCCCCTCCATGTCCCCGGCCAAACCGATTTCCCCCACCATTCCTCCGGGCCCGGTGCGTCTGAGCCTGCGGGTCATTGTCGGCGCGATTTTCGGGATTACTCTGCTGGCATATTTCCCGGCGCTTACCGGCGGACAGCTCTGGGATGATCCCGCTCATCTGACTGCTCCGGCACTTCAAAGTTGGTCCGGGCTGTGGCGGATCTGGTTTCAACTGGGCGCGACGCAGCAATATTATCCTGTGTTGCACAGCGCCTTTTGGCTGGAGCATAAATTGTGGGGTGATTCGGTCCTTGGCTATCATCTGATCAATGTCGGGCTCCACGCCACCGCCGCGTGTCTGTTTGCGCTGGTGCTGGTCCGCATTCGTCCACCCGCCGCCGCGCCTCGGCGGCACTGGCGAACGGAATGGCTGGCGGCGGTGGTGTTCGCGCTGCATCCGGTGGGGGTCGAGTCCGTGGCCTGGATTTCGGAGCAGAAAAACACGCTGTCGCTCGTGTTTTATCTTCTGGCGGCCCTCGCTTACTTCCGCTTCGACCGCGGGCGTCGCCGGGAATGGTACGCGCTAGCCTTGGTTCTTTTTGTACTCGCATTGATGAGCAAATCTGTGACGGCCACGCTGCCGGCTGCTTTGCTGCTCGGTCTGTACTGGCGGCGTGGCCACCTCGCTTGGGCGCGCGATGTTTTGCCTTTGCTCCCGTGGTTTGTGATCGGTGCCGGAGCGGGCTTTTTGACTGCATGGGTTGAACATCATTTTATTGGAGCGCAAGGATCGGCGTACGAGTTCACGTTTTTGCAACGGTGTTTTCTGGCGGGCCGGGTGGTGTGGTTTTATGCCGGCAAATTGGTCTGGCCCACTAATCTGATGTTCATCTACCCGCGCTGGCGCATCGGCGGCGGCTGGTTTTGGAGCTTCGGCGCCATTGGTCTCGCGGGAGTATTCGCGATGCTCTGGTGGCTGCGTCGATGGAGTCGGGCTCCGCTGGTGGCAGTACTTTTTTTCGCGGGCTCGCTTTTTCCCGCGCTCGGTTTCGTCAACGTTTACCCCTTTGTTTTCTCCTACGTCGCTGATCACTGGCAATATCTGCCTTGTCTCGGGATCATCGTGCTGGCGACCGAAGGCGGTGCGGCTGTCGTGCAACGGTGGCTGGGGCGTCTGGTGGAGTCGCGGCGGCCCACGGCGGCTTATCTCTGTGCGTTGTTGGTCGCGGTTGTGCTCGTGATTTTGTTTGGGCTCACCTGGCGGCAGGCGCACATCTACCGGAACGTCACCACGCTTTATTCCGACACCTTGGCGAAAAATCCAGAGTGCTGGATGGCCCATAACAATCTCGGTCTTTATCTGATGGAATCAGGCTCGTTGCCGGAGTCCATGGTCCATTATCGAGAGGCGATCCGGCTCAAGCCCGACTATTCCGACGCCCATAACAACCTGGGCAATGCGCTCTCGAAAACACCGGGCCGATCCGACGAAGCCATTGCCGCCTTTGAGCAGGCGTTGCGGCTCGAGCCCGATATGCCGCAGGCCCATGCCAATCTGGGCGGTGCGCTGGCCAAGGTTCCCGGGCGTCTGGAGGAAGCGATCCTCCACCTCCGCCGGGCGGTGCAGCTCCAGCCCTCAGATGTCCGGGCCTATAACAGCCTCGGCGTCGCGCTGACGAAATCCTCCGGTGGGTTGGGAGAGGCGATCGCGGCATTCGAGACCGCGTTGCGTTTTAACCCCGATTACGTGGAAGCCAGGATTAATCTGGGCAATGCGCTTGTCCGTGCCGGCCGGCCAGCGGCCGCGATCCTGCAGCTGCAAGGGGCGCGACGGCTTAATCCGGACGATGCGAAAATCCACTATAACCTCGGGACCGCCCTCGCTCGCGACGGCCGCCTGTTGCCGGCCGCCGAAGCCTTTGAGCAGGCCTTGCAGATTGAACCAGATAACGCTGAGGCGCACAATAATCTGGGCAACGTGCTTCTCCAATTGGGCCGCGAACCTGAGGCGGTCATTCATTATCGGACTTCGCTTCACCTGGACCCGGCCTCGGTGGAGACGCATTTCAATCTCGCCCGGGCGCTTCGGGCCTCGGGCGACGGATCAGAGGCCATCGCGGAATACCGGGAGTCATTGCGCCTCGCCCCCGGCACCGCGGAGATTTGGAACAGTCTGGGCTCGTTCCTCATTCGATTGGATAAAACCGCTGAAGCGGTCGCCGCCTGTGCGACGGCGGTCCGGTTGCAACCTGACTCCGCCCCGTTTCACAATAATCTCGGCATTGCGTTGACTGGAGCCGGCCGGCTCGACGAGGCGATCACTCAATTTCGCGAGGCATTGCGCGGTGAGGCGCCTTTTGCCGACGCCCACTACAACCTGGCGGTGGCCTTGCAGCAGGCGGGGCGGATGGACGAAGCGGCGGTTGAGTTCACGGCCTCGGGCCGCGCCCAGCCGTAACCGAGAACTCGGAGTGCGGGGCTAATTCAGCGGCGCACGATGCCGCGATTCCTTCAGTGGATTGCGGCGGCAAGCGGCCCTCCCCCGACCAGCCCCAAAAAAACTTCGCGCGCCGGTTCTACTTCGAGCGGGCGAGGACTTTCTTTTTCTCGATCTGGAATTCGTCGTCCGTCAGAATGCCTTTCTTTCGCAATTCATCGAGCTTCATCAGGTCGTTGTACATGTCGCCGGTGCCGCTTAGTCTCGCGCTGGTTTCCCCAGCGGCCGGCTGGTCGGTTTCACCGGGGTTCAGGGCCTTGAAAACAATTTTGGCGCTGGCGTAGCCGGTTCCGAAAAAGGGTCTCTTGGCCGTCAATTCCACGACCTTCAATTCCTTGCCCTGTGCGGCGCAGTATTTGGCCGCATCTTCCTGGACGTCGGTCTTGAGCACTTCGACATCGCGGTTAAATCCATTCGTGGCCGCGCGACTGATGGAAAAAGTGTTGTTGCCCAATGTAACCACTTGGGCGGGGGTGGAAGTTGCCGCGGGCGACAAAGTGGGGGAGGCGAGCAATAAAATGCTGACTGCGAATGATGAAAGAATCCGGCCAAGGGTATTTGTTTGCACGTCGCTAAACATCACCACGCCTGCGGTGCAGGTCAAGTTTGCGCTTGAGCATCCGTCCCTGCGCCCCCGACCGAAGCGTGGCGGATCTGGAGGGACTCGAACCCCCGACCCCTTGGTTCGAAGCCAAGTGCTCTATCCAATTGAGCTACAGATCCAGTTCACCGTTTCATGAGGTATCGGGAAATGCCCGACAGTGAAGCAAAATTCAATGGGCGATCACTGCAGTCGGATTTGCCCACGAAGGATATGAAAACGCCGGAAAAAGGAAGCGGCCGGGCAATAAGCTCATGATCGCAGCCTTTCTCCTCCGGAGTATTATCTCATGAGCGCTCAATAGTGCTTAACACCGTCTGTTCGTTGGTGGATTTATCATGTCTCGATGGTTTAACTTCACTCGCCCACTTCAGGATGAACGATAATACCTCTCCCTTGCCCGGTCCCATTCCAACGGCGCATCGCGAAGTGCACTGCGCGGATGCGATCCCCTGGATGAAAGAGCGGGGTGTCATCGCCGGGGCCTGTGCGGTGACGTCGCTGCCTGATGTGTCCGAATTGAGTCTCGCGCTGCCCCGCTGGCGTACGTGGTTCCTTGAAGCGGTTCGCCTGGTGGTCGAGTCCGTGTCCCCGGAAAGCGCGGCGCTCTTTTTTCAATCGGACATCAAGCGCGAGGGCCGATGGATCGACAAGGGTGCGCTGGTGATCCGTGCGGCGGAGGATGCGGGAGCACGGGTGCTTTTTCACAAGATCGTGTGCCGCCGGCCGCCCGGTACGCTGACCATGGGCCGGCCCGGCTTTACGCATCTGATCGCGGTGTCACGCACCATGCAGTGTCCCGACGTGCTGCCGATTCCCGACATCATCACCGATGCGGGCCGCCAACTCTGGGTGCGCGCAATGGGGGTGCGGGCGGCGGCCCATGCGATTCGGTTCGCGCGCGATCAGGCGGGCGCGACGACAATTTTCGATCCGTTTTGCGGCGTGGGCACGGTGCTCGCCGTCGCCAATGCCTTGGGGCTCGATGCGCTCGGAGTGGAGAAGGCGAAGAAGCGCAGCGAGCAAGCCCGGCTGCTTACGGTGAAGACGAGCGACCTGTGAGTCGAGGCTGAGGCGGCGAGTCCCTTCGCCGCCGTCCAAGTTAAAGTGGGCGCGGCGCCGCGCCAGATCCTGGTTTCGGCAATCAACCGATCCAATCAACCAGGGATTCAACCGATATACCCGGACACAGAAATAATTCAGGAAACAATTTCGTCTCTAGTCTTATCATCTGCGGGCTGAAATCCGTGGTTTCAAATACGTTTTTAAGTTTACAGGCCCTTGCGGAACGATCGTTCCTCCTGGTCGGCCGGATCGGTGGACACGGGTTGGTCGCGCCACAACCAACGCATCATTTCGGGGAAAATCGCGCCACCTTGCTTCTGGCCGTGGTTGCCGATGCCCCAAGTATAGTTCAGCTCGTACCCTTTTTTAGCGAGCGCGTCCTTCAGCCGTACATTCTGGTGAAACCAATCGCGGTTGGGATTAGTGGGATGACGGTTGTCATTGCGACCGTCCTGGAGAAAAATCCGGATGGGCTTTTTTTCGCTTTCCGCGACGAGTTCGGGATAAATATATTCACCCCGGATGTCGGTGTAGCTGCCGACAAAGGTGATGACCTTTCGGAAATCATTCGGCCGGAACCAAGCGGTGGCGAATGCCGCACACCCACCGGAACTGGAGCCCATGATCCCGTGCGAATCGGGATCGGCGGAAAGGTTGTACTCTTTTTTCAACGCGGGCATCAGCTCGTCCACGATGACCCGCGCGTATTTGTCCGTGGGCGGATTGTATTCATCGGCGCGGTTGGTGGTCTTGTCGCCCCAGTCCTTCGGCGACGGCTCCGGCTGATCGGGCCGCCGACCCGGATTGATAAACACGCCGATCATCACGGGGATCTCACGCCGGTAAATCAGGTTATCGAGAACGTTCTGTGCCTGGACGTCGCCCGGCACGGCCATCATGGCCTGGCCGTCATTGAAAATCATCACTGCGGTGGGTTTTGCCGGGTCATACTGCGCGGGCACATAGACATAGTAAGTGTGTTGCGTGCCGGGAAACACGGTGGAGGGCAGGGTTTTTGCCTCGGAAAATTTTCCCTTGGGCACGCCTTCTGTCGGCTGCGAATCCGGCCCGAGCTTGTAGTAAGCGTCCATGAGCGGATTGGACGGGGGCCTGGGCGAGGTCGCGGGTGGGCCGGGGGGCGCGGCAGCGGCGGGCGGGACGACGACGGCGGGTGAATTGGCGGCGCGAGGATTCGTCGCAGGCTGGGCGAAAGCGAAGGTTGCGACCGTTATCAAGCCCAGCGGGCAGGCAAGGAGTTTGTTCATGGGGGTGCCGGAAGATAGGTCCGGCGGCCATGGGTGTCAGTCCATAAATCCCCCCCCCCCCCACCCC
>JANYDX010000354.1 GCA_025363395.1 Verrucomicrobiota bacterium | reverse complement strand
CGGATTCGTGTGGGTCGCGATAGCAGGCTACTTGGAAAAGCCCACCAAGCGTTCCGCCACGCAGCTTGGCGCCGCCCTGGCATTCTGCGCGACCGCGCGATCCATCACGCTGATCTATGCTCTCACCACGTCGGGAATCGTTTTCGGTTTTATCCTATCCCTCACGCTCCTCACGTCCCACCGGCAACAGTGGAAGTCGAGGCTGCCGGCCGCCGGCAAAATTTTGCTGATCACCTGCATGGTCACCGTGATTTTTATCGCGTCCCAGTGGTTCACCCTCCGCTCATACTATGGTAGTCAATCCGGGACATCTACCGGTGAAATACGCTGGGCCGAAGTCGGGGTTCGATTATTGAGGGACCGGCTCATTTGGTATCCACTCAACTGGTGGCCCCACTTTGCCAAGCTTTTGTGGGTGGCGGGGTCGGCCCTGGTGGTGAGCCTGACAGCTGGGATGATTTCAAAATTCCGGCGCTCATCGGCCCGGCAGGCAGCGAGCCCGAACTCCTCTGATACTTCAATTGCGGGCTGGCCGTGGACGCTGAAAGGCTCGGCCCTGCTGCTGCTGGCGGCCACCATCGCGATATTCGTTTCGTCCGCCATCCACGGCCCGAACATTGCCGTACTCGGCATGCTCACCATCCCGACTGCGATTACTGTGGCCCTGGCGGTTGACCTGGCCGCGGCCCGCGCCGGATCGGAAAATCTGCGGCGCGTCATCGTGGGTGCGGTCGTATTATTGGGATGCGCCGACTGGACGGCGGGCGTCGTGACCGCGCGCGAAACCAACTATGCATGGCGCGAACGAGGTGAAGTGGGGCAAAAAGTGTTTGAGGAGCTCGCGATAAATATGGAAGCGAGGGAGAATCCATCGGTATTGTTTCTTTGGACGCACGACATCTATAATCCGTCGTCGTTTCAAGTGTACCAGATGGAGACCCGTCGCAAATTGCCTGCCAAGGCGCGCTACAATCTGTCCGATCTTGAAGCGCTTTCTCCGGACTGGTTTCGTGAATCCATCAAGGCGGCCACGTGCGTGGTGGGCTACTTGAAGCCACCCTATCTCGCGCCCGGCCAATACGAGTGGCCGTCCGTCGCATCGATCCGAAAACTGCAAAGCTCGTGGCAACCCATGCTCGAGCGGGATTTTATCCTCGCTGGCAGTTGGCGCCAACCCTGCCAATCGGCCACGATCGGGCTTTGGGTGCGGAAAGTCTCATTCGGCCACATCGAAGCAGCGGGACTCGATTGGAGTACCGCCGGCACGCCGGCTTTCTGGGTTCGCCCCGCCCCGGTGCCACTGGAGCTGATCAATGCTACCGACCACGACCTACCCGTGATGTTGCGCGCACCTGTCTGGCCAGGGCCGGGCCGGGAACAAACCGCCCAGGTTGAGTTGGAGGTAAACTTGGAGGGACAAAAAAACGTCGCCGTCAGGCTGAGCCCGGAGAATAAATATGATTTACGCGTCGGCCTGCTGCTTCATCCGGGGACCAATACCGTCTGGCTGTCGGCCCATGAAGCGGCGGTAACGTCCCCGCTCCCGTTTCAAGGCTGGTCAGTTTTTCTGCCGCTTCTTTTTGTCGATCCACTGCAACCTGCGATGAACCCCGACCAGCCATCGCGATGAACACTGGGCTTAACTATAAGGCGTTTATTTAACGGGATGATTCGTCCCGTGACTTCGCGCTCTGCGAGCCGAACCCCGCCCAACAACTCTGCCAGCCCTTCCCTTGCCCTGTTGAAAGTAACCCCCGAGGGCAGAAACTAGGACAGACAAACGGCTGGCATTATCCGCAATTCTTCCATTTACCCGTAGACCTCACTCTCCAGCCCACCCACTTATCCCAGCAGCTCATGATCACCATTGAAAGATTGCGTCATCGGATTAACGAAACCAATGCGTGGGAGGATCTCCGCCAAGCGCTTGAGCTGAACATCACCGCCGAACAGTTGAAGCAGTCGGCTCCAGACTGGTACATCCAGACGGCGTATGGCGCTGCTTCGGTCAAGTCCGAGACGCTGCGGCAAAAACTGCATGCCCATCCGATCCCAGACTGGAATGCCATCGGGCAATACAGTGACTTCAGCCTGCTCTACCACTTGGAATCCGGTTTGACCAACGCCACTCTCATTGCCGAAACAATTGCCGCGCATGCCGCGCCGGCCGCGCCGGGAAAACAGCTGGCCGTGCTCGATTTCGGCGCCGGTTTGGGGAGAATTCTGCGGTACTTGTACCAATTTGTACCCGAGCACAGTTACGCGGCCTCCGAAGTTAATCCGCTCGCCGTGGATTGGGCCAAACAAGTCTACCGGGAAGCGAATGTCTTCAAGACCGATTCCCAGCCGCCTTTGCCGCTCCCTTCGGCTTCGATCGATGTCGCCTATGCCTGGTCAATTTTTTCGCACTATGCCGAAGAACTTCATTTGCAATGGTTGAAAGAGCTAGCGCGGGTGCTCAAACCAGGCGGACTTCTGATTGTCACTGTGCAAGGACGCACCCTCATTGATCGCATGGCCAAGGAACCGGAGATTCGCCATGTCATGCGACTGGGTGATCCCTCCGCGTGCGAAAGGCTCAAGCAGGAATTCGAGACTGCCGGCTACTCTTTTTATGAAAGTTATGGAGAGGCCGGAGCGCCGGCGTTCGGAATCAACGCCGCCACTTTCGGCATGGCCTTTATCTCTCCCGACTACATGGCAAAAAATTGGATGACCGACTACGAGCTGGTTAAGTTCGAGGCCGGCATGATTTCCAACTGGCAGGACTACGCGATCCTGCGCAGGCGTTGAGGTCCACACCGGTCGAGGAGACGCCTTCAGGCGCGACCAAATTGCCCGCGAATTCATCGAGCATTTATTTCCCGACGAGTTCGCCCCAGCAGACCCGACAATTCAAAGCAATCCTGCTTGTCAGTCGGATCGATTACCCTCCCCCGGCTTTAAACCGATTCCAGCCCACGATTAATTCATGGCCACCGCAGACCAAAGGCTAAATGCTCCGTGCGCATACCCGGCATGACCAAGCCAATCACCAACACCACTACGCCCGCCCGGGAGGGATGGATTTTTTTCAGTCTGCTAGCTGCCGCTCTTTATGTGGTGTACTATCGTGATTTCACCCGAATGGGACTTTACGAAGACGACTGGTCGGCGATCGCTCCTTATGCCAATGGTACATGGTCAGTCGCCTGGTCCCAGGTAAAATTTTGGATGACCCACTGGCCGAACGGCCGACCGCTGGGTTTGAGCACTTGCGCGATCGCCGGCTGGGGCCTCTATCACTTGGGCGGAATGCCCGCGCTGTATCTCCTGCCCTACACCATTGTCCTCGCTTGCGCGTGGACGGTGTACCGAATCAGCCGGGAGGCCTTGGGCCCCCTTCCAGCTTTTCTCGGCGCTGTGACGTGTGCTCTCCTGCCGACCGACACCCTGAGGTTGTCGCTCCACGGCGCCCCGCATCTTTACCTTGCGGCCCTTTGCATGCTGCTGGCGATTCGCGCCCTCCAGCGCCGGTCCGAGTGGGCCGCTGCGCCCCTCACTCTTCTCGGACTGCTTTTTCACGAGTCGTCCACGCTAACGATCTTTCTTGGACCGTTGCTCTTCCTGTCCCTTCGCCTGGAATCAATCGGTCGCACCCTTCGCTATTGGAGCTATGCCGCGCTCGGTCTCTTCGCAGTCTTTCTCCTCCGCGTGTTTGTGTTTGCGGAGGCACGCGCGACCTCGACGTTTTCGAATTTGCCGCAGGTCATTGCCCGCAGCCTCACCAGCCTTAAAACCGGAACGATCACGCACTGGGGCCTCGTCGCCCAAAGATGCCAGGAAGCGTTTCGGATCCCGGTCGCCGGCAGTGCCTTTGCCCTCGGCTTCCTTCTGTTGATGTTCGCCGCGGTCATTGTCTGGCAGCGAAAATCGGCCCGCCTGCTCGGGGACGGCAACTCGGCCGGAACGACCACTCCGCTCAAAGCGATGCTGTTTGGCGTGCTCGCATTCTCCGTTCCTTACCTCGTTTATTTCACCGACCCCTACTGGCCCTGCAATCATGTCGCAGGGCGAATTGCCTCCGTGCACAGCGCGTCAGGCATCGGATTTGCGTTCTGCGTCGCAGGACTGGCCGGTTTGATCCAAACCGTGCCGCGGATGGCACTGCGAATGACCCTCACCACCCTGCTCGCGGTCCCGTTGGCTGCGCTCCTGGCGTGGGGCAATGTCGTCCGCTCGCAATACCTGGAGTCTTGGCAGAACCAACAGGTCTTTTGGCACCAAATGCTGGATCGTATGGGTGAAATCAAATCAGGCACCCTCATATTCAACCTCCGGGAAAATTACTGGACCCCGCCGTTCACCTGGGTCATCGGCTCCAACTCCTGGGCTGATTCGATCGTCCTGCGCCATATCTACCAGTTCCCTCCCGAGTGGTCCCGGGATCCACGGGTTTTCGCGATCACCGGACCGTGGAAAAATACCATCAAGGAACAGGACGGCCACCTGATCTGGCCGATGCCCCCCGGCGACTGGCTACCTGCTGACGTAATGATTGAGCCCGGCAACCTGATGATTTTTAACACGACCGATGGATTGCCTGTCCCACAGGAAGGGGAGATTGAAATTGCGGGTCGCCAGTTGAAACTTATGAATCCATCGCATGGCCAGCGTCCTCAATTCCCGACCAAACCACTGTTCAATGACCTGTTGGGAAAATAAGGAAAAATGAAAGTCTTACTGTCCATTGTCATTCCCGTCTATCAGGAGGAGAAAAACATCCCGGAATTCCTGCGTCATCTTCGCCCCATACTCTCCGGCGTCACCGAGGACTACGAAATTATTTTTTCCCTGGACCCCTCGCCCGACCGCACCGAGGAGGTGATTCTTGAGTACCGAGCAAAGGATGATCGAATCAAGCTGCTCAAGTTCTCCCGCCGCTTCGGCCAACCGATGGCCACCCTGGCCGGGATGGAATACTCGCGCGGCGACGTGGTCATTGTCATGGATGTCGATCTCCAAGATCCTCCCGAGCTGGTCACGACGATGGTTGAAAAATGGCGCGAGGGGTATGATGTCGTCCTGCCCCAGCGGCGCGCCCGCACCGGCGAACCTTGGCTTAAAAAGCTGGTTTCCGAGACGGGCTACAAGGTGATCAACAAAATCGCCGACGTAAAAATCCCGCCCAACACCGGGGATTTCCGGCTCATGACGCGCCGGGTCGTGGCGGAGATCGTCCGCCTGAAGGAATCCCACGGTTTTCTCCGCGGCATGGTGGCGGTGGTGGGGTTCAAACAATGTATCATCCCCTTCGACCGTCCCGCGCGATTCGCCGGGGAAACCAATTACAACCGCTTTCTCGGATCGCTCCGCATCGGCTTCAACGGAATTTTCTGCTTCTCGACCTATGCTTTGTCCCTCAGTACCATGGCCGGTTTTGCCATCGCCGGCTGTTCGTTTTCCATCGCTCTCGCTTATCTCATCATGAAGTTGGCGGGAGTACCTTTTCCGCTCGGCAATCCCACCATTGTTATTCTGGTTCTCTTTCTCGGCGGCATTCAATTGATCAGCGTGGGCATCCTGGGCGAATACATCGGCCGGATCTACGAAGAGGTGCGGGCCCGGCCCAAGTTCATTGTTGAACGCACGGAAGGGTTCAAACCCTGAAGACATGCCGCCAGCCGGCATCCCAGCTCAAACCGACACTTCGCGAGTATCGGAAATTCACACTGGCCTCAGCCGGGAAATTAAGAGTTTTCTAACGCCCGCCCTCTCATGACTTCACTCAATTCCTTTCCCTGGCCTCCGCCACCAGGAATCCCGCTTATTCCGCATTGGAATGGCCACAGTTTTGTCATGGGCGGCGAATCCTGCCGCATTCTGGCTTACAGCGCGGCGAACAGCCATTGGAGCGACGATTTGACTTCTCTGCACGAAACCGAGGCTGGTCATGATCATCCGATTGACATTGCCTCGCGCAACCTGGCCATCGCCAGCATGCGGCGACTGCCGGGCAATGCACCGGTAATTTTGGATGTCGGATGCTCCTCCGGTTTTGTCCTGGAAGATCTCAAGACGGCCCTTCCCCAAGCCAGCCTGATTGGCGCCGACTACCTGCGTGGGCCCTTGGAAGGTCTGGCCAAGCGGATGCCCGAAATCCCCATCCTGCAATTCGATCTCCGCCAATGCCCGCTAACCACTGCGTGCATCGATGGGGTGACTTGCCTGAATGTGCTTGAACACATCGACGATCACACGGCCGCCCTGGCCGAGATCCATCGCATCCTTAAGCCCGGCGGTATCGCCCATATCGAAGTTCCCGCCGGCCCCTCCCTGTACGACATCTACGACGAACATCTCCTGCATCACCGCCGTTACCGGCTGGCAGAACTCACGGCCCTGGCTCGCAACCTGGGATTCAAAGTTTTGAAAGGGACCCACCTCGGCTTCCTGATCTTTCCCGCCTTCTATCTGGCCAAACGGCGCAACCAAAAAAAAGCCTCACTCTCTCCCGAGGCCAAAGCCTTGTTTGTTGCCGGACAGATCCGAGTGACCCGTCGGAATCCACTATTCGCGCTGATCATGTCCATCGAAACCGCCCTGGACCGCTTCATTTCCTATCCCTGCGGCATCCGGTGCGTTCTCGTCCTGCGCAAAGCCTAGTCTCTCATGGAAAATTCCGCTCAAAACATCAAGTCCGTCGCCAAAAATCAGGATTTTTTCGCCGACAACGACTGGTACAAAAACCTTCAGGGGGAACTGGAACTCTACCAATTCATTGCCAAGAGCGCCGCCCACGAAACCGCGAATGCCCGGCGCCTGCTTGATATCGGCAACGGCGGCGTGTTCATTTTTCCCATCGCGCACATCCCCGAGGTCGAAGCCATCGATATCTTCGTCGAGGAAGATTTCAAAATGCGTTATCCAACGGTGAAATGGTCGCAAATGAGCGCGCTCGATATGCGCTTCGACGAGCCATTCGACACTGCCATCGCAATCAACACCCTCCATCATGTCATCGGCGACACCGTCAAGGCGACCTACGCCAACCTCGATAAAATCATGAGCGAAGTCTCGCGTAACCTCGAGCCCAACGGGCGCTTTGTCCTGCTGGAAAGCACGGTGCCGGCCTGGTTCATCGCGCCCTACAAACTCGTGTTCGCCCTGCTCGTCAGATTCTGGCCGCTCAAACATCCGCCTACTTTTCAATTCTATTTCCGCGACATCCTCGGGGCAGCGGAAAGGGCCGGCCTTGTGCTCGAGGAATTCTGCTGGATTCCAAAAACGAGCGACTTCATGTCCATGGGCTTCCGCCTCAAACCCTGGATGTCACCCATCCAGATGGGAAAATTCATTTTCGTTAAAAAGCCCTGATTCATGCACAAGACTTTCATCACCGGAGCCGCCGGTTTTATCGGCAGCAGCCTCGTGGACCGTCTCCTTGCCGACGGCGTGAGCGTGGTCGCCTGGGATAATTTCTCCACCGGCCAGCGGCCTTTTCTGGAAAATGCCCTCCGCCATTTGAATTTCAGATTGATCGAAGGAGATAATCTTGACCAGTCCGCCCTCACGCAGGCGATGGCCGGATGCGATTTTGTTTTCCACCTCGCCGCCAACGCCGACATCAAGGACGGTTGGAGTCATCCGAGAAAGGATCTCGAACAAAACACCATCGCCACCTTTAACGTGCTTGAGGCGATGCGGGCGAACGGTGTTAAGCGCATCGCATTTTCTTCGACGGGATCAACGTATGGTGAAGCTCTGGTCACGCCTGATCGCCCCACGCCCGAGACCGATGCCTTTCCTGTCCAGACTTCGCTGTACGCCGCATCCAAAGTTGCCGGCGAAGGCCTGCTGTCTTCCTACGCGGAGGGCGGCCAGATCGACGAAGCGTATATCTTCCGCTTCGTTTCCATCCTCGGCGAACGCTACACGCACGGGCACGTCTTCGATTTCTACAAACAATTGCTGGAGCACCCCGACCGGCTCCGCGTACTGGGCGACGGACAGCAGCGCAAGAGCTACCTGTATGTTCAGGATTGCATCGACGCCATGCTGCATGTGACCACGACCCGGACGGCCAGGGACGCCAAACATCATACCCAGATCTACAACCTCGGCACGGCGGAATACGTTCAGGTCAACGACAGTATTGGTTATATCTGCAAAACGCTCGGCCTTGCCCCCCAGCTGGAATACACCGGCGGTGACCGCGGCTGGATCGGCGACAATCCTTTCATTTTTCTGGATACAAAAAAAATCCAGGGCACCGGTTGGAAACCCCGGCTGACCATCGCCCAAGGTATTGAAAAAACCCTGCGCTGGCTGCAAGCGAATCGCTGGGTTTTTGAAACCAGGCACTGAACCATGCAAATCGTGGTCCTCGGTCTCTGGCATCTGGGTTGCGTGACGGCGGCCTGCATGGCGCGCCATCATCAGGTAACTGGAATCGATTTCGACGAGCCCTTGCTCGCGGGCCTGCGGGCGGGCCGTGCGCCCCTGCATGAACCCGGCTTAAATGAATTAATCACCGCAGGAGCGACCCGCGGAGCCCTGACTTTTTCCAGCGACGCCACAGCGGCAGGCCATGCGGAAGTAGTTTGGGTTTGCTATGATACTCCCGTCGACGCTGACGACCGATCGGATACCGGCTGGGTTCACGCGCAACTCGACCGTGTGCTCCCCTTGCTGCGCGCAGGAACCGTGGTTCTGCTCTCTTCGCAACTACCTGCCGGAACCTGTGCCACGCTGGCCGCGCAATATCCCCAGCTGCATCTGGCGTGTTCCCCTGAAAACCTCCGGCTGGGCAAAGCCATCGAGGCCTTCGAAAAACCGGCGCGTATCGTCGTGGGCACGACTTCCGCTGCAGGAAGGGCCAAATTGGAGGCCCTGCTGACCCCGCTCGCCGCGCCGCTTCTTTGGATGCGCCCCGAGTCGGCGGAAATGGTGAAGCACGCCCTGAACTCCTTCCTTGCCCTGTCCGTGGCATACATCAACGAAATCGCCACCGTCTGCGAAATCACCGGCGCCGATGCGCAGGAGGTCGCGGCCGGTTTGAAGAGCGATCCCCGCATCGGCGCGCGGGCCTACCTCGGCCCCGGCGGACCTTTTGCGGGCGGCACCCTGGCCCGTGATGTCGTGACTTTAACCAATCTCGGCCTGGCGCAGCATCTCTCCCTCGCGCTAATTCCGGCCATCAAGCTCAGCAACGACCGCCACCGGGGCTGGGCGTTCAGAAAATTGCAGACCGCTCTCGGCGGCGTGGCGCAGCCAGTGGTCGCCGTGCTCGGTCTGGCCTACACGCCCGACACGAGCACCCTGCGACGCAGTTCGGCGGTGGAACTTTGCCGGCAACTCAGCGCCGCGGGTCACAAGATCCAGGCATTTGATCCCTTGATCCGAATCGCGGACTCCGAGCACCGCGATCTCGCCCTGTGCGCTTCTGCCGCCGAGGCCATGCAAGGAGCCCACGCCGTGGTCATCTGCACGGAATGGCCGCAATTCAGAAACTACCCCTGGCCAGAACTGCTGGCCCGCATGACCCGACCGGTGGTCGTCGACGCCAATCGTTTTGTGGAAAAAGCCGTGCCGCCCGTGCCCGGCCTGATTTACCTCACTGTCGGACGCCCATGAAATTATCCGGACTCAATACGCTCGTTACCGGCGGAAGCCAGGGCTTCGGCCGCCATATTGTCGAAGCCTTCCTCGCGGAAGGAGCCAACGTGATTTTCTGTGCGCGAACCGCCGCCGATGTCGCCCAGACCCACGCAGCCCTCACTCCCCGCCTCCAACCGGGTCAGCAGCTGATCGGGGAGCCTTGTGACATCGCAGATCCCGCCAGCGTCAAGGCGGTGTTTGCCCGGGCGGCCACGTTCGGTCAGCTGCATGTCGTGGTGAACAACGCCGGCGTCTACGGTCCGATTGGCCAGACTGAGGACGTCGCGCTGGCCGATTGGGCTCAAGCGGTACAGGTCAACCTCACCGGCACTTTCCTCTGCTGCCAGCACGCGGTGCGAGCCATGAAACCGCATGGAGCAGGCAAAATCATTACCATTTCCGGGGGTGGAGCCACCAACCCCATGCCCCGGTTTGCCGCTTACGCCGCCACCAAGGCCGCCGTAGTGCGCCTGACCGAAACTCTCGCCGAGGAATACCGCGACTGCGGCATCGACGTTAACGCCATCGCCCCCGGCGCACTGCGCACGCGCCTCACGGCCCAAGTGCTCGCCGCCGGACCTGAGCGTGCGGGAGCGGATTTTTTCGCCCGGAATAAAAAATGGTCCGATGAAGGCGCCGCTGACCCGCGGCTCGGCGCGGCGTTGTGCGTGTATCTCGCTAGCACCGAAAGCAACGGGATCACGGGCAAGCTGATCAGCGCCCAGTGGGATCCATGGAAAGACCTGCAAAAATTCCGGAACGAACTGAAGAGCGACATCTACACACTCCGGCGCATCGTGCCGGAGGATCGCGGGCAAAAATGGAGTGCAAGCCACTAAGCGCGGAAAACACGGAAGTTAAGGATCAAGAACACCAGAATCGTCGTCGGAGGATTCGTCACGAGCGACGCCCATACGGGACTCAGTCCAAAAAGATGAATCCCCATTTGGAAAAAGGTGAAATTGAGCAAAAAGCTCATCAGTACCGTCAGCCCATATTCACCGGCCTGGCGCAACACATCAGTGCGGTTGCTTTGCAATGCCCAGAACCGGTTGAGTGAATAATGCACCAAAACTGCCAGGCAGTAGGATCCGATAAAAGCTAGGGTGCTATTCCACCACCGGGACAGCACGGCCAGACCGCCAGTTTGAACTCCCATGACAGTGAGGCCTGAAATCACAAAGCGCAAAAACCTCACTTGCGTCGCCCGGTCAGTTAGCTTGGCCTTAAACATGGCTCAAACCGAATGACCCCGCCCAACCCTGTGCAACTTCATTTCGCCATCATTGGTTGTGGACTCATTGGCCGCAAACGCGCCGCGAGCATGCAACCCGGTCAGTTGCTTTATGCTTGCGACCTCGATGTCGCCCGGGCCGCTGAACTGGCCCGGTCGCATGCGGGTTGCCGGCCTCTTACTGATTACAACGAGGTCTTGGCCGATCCGGCGGTGAACGCGGTTATCATTTCGACCCTGAATGGGGCTCTGGCCCCGATCGCGCTCGCCGCAGTGCGGGCCGGCAAACACGTCCTGGTTGAGAAACCAGGCGCGCTCAACGCGCTCCATTTGCGCGCAGTCGAATCTGCGGCCGCTAAAACTGCGGTGAAGGTTCGGCTGGGCTACAACCACCGCTTTCATCCGGCGCTGCAAAAGGCCCGCGAGCTGGCCGACTCCGGCGCACTTGGTCCGTTGATGTTTTTGCGCGGTCGCTATGGCCATGGTGGGCGCAAAGGTTATGATCGTGAATGGCGCGCTGATCCCAAGCTATCAGGTGGCGGTGAACTCATCGATCAGGGCGTACACCTCATTGATCTCGCCGGATGGTTTTTAGGAGATTTCCCCACAGTCACCGGACACGCCGCTACCTTTTATTGGGACATGCCGGTCGATGATAATGCGTTTCTTTCCCTGCGCACGGAAACGGGACAAACCGCCTGGCTGCACGTCAGCTGCACTGAGTGGAAAAACCTCTTCTCGCTCGAAATCTACGGTCGCGACGGCAAGATCGCCATCGACGGACTGGGTGGCAGCTACGGTCAGGAGCGATGCACCTATTACAAGATGCTGCCACAAATGGGCCCGCCTGAAACCACGGTATGGGAATTTCCCGCCGGCGATGGATCGTGGGCGCTCGAGCTCGCCGCCTTCACCGACGATATTTGCACCGACCGCACGCCTTCCCCCGGCTTGTGCGAGGGTATCCGTACACTGGAGATCGTGGAGGCAATTTACCGCGCAAGCGGTTTTCCGGTCAATCAAGCCCCGATCTGATCCGCTAAAACCTCAGTCGTAACCGCTCATGATCATCACTCGTTCACCCTTGCGCATTTCCCTCGGAGGCGGCGGAACCGATCTGCCCAGCTACTACCGAGAGCACGGTGGATTTCTGGTCGCCGCCGCCATGGACAAATATATTTATCTGACGCTACATCGCACGTTCGTACCGGATCTGATCGTCAAATATTCCAAGCTGGAGCGGGTCCCCCACGCCTCTCAGCTGGAGCACCCGATCATCCGGGAGGCCTTTGCGCTCCTGGGCATGGACGGACGCTCACTGGAACTCACTTCCATGGCCGATATTCCCGGCGGAACCGGCCTGGGTTCATCCGGCAGTTTCACCACCGCGTTGCTCAAGGTCCTTCACGCCTCGAACAAAAACCTGATCTCGCCCGCCGAACTGGCAGAGCAGGCCTGCCACATCGAAATCGACCGCCTCGGTGAACCGATCGGAAAACAGGATCAATACATCGCCGCGATCGGCGGCATCACCGCCTTCACTTTTCACCCCGACGGCCGGGTGGAATACCGCCCGTGCAAGATCTCCGAGGAGACTCTGTTCAATCTGGAGGACAACCTCCTGCTGTTCTTCACCGGCTACTCCCGGTCCGCCTCCGCTATTTTAAAGGACCAGAACGACAAGTCCAAGCTGCACGACCCCGCCATGCTTGATAATTTGCATTTCACCAAGGATCTCGGATACCGCTCCCTCGCCGCCCTCGAAAGCGGCGACCTGGAGGAATTTGCCAGGCTCATGGACGTACACTGGCAGCGGAAAAAAATCCGCAGCTCCGGCATGAGCAACCAGCAAATCAACGAGTGGTATGATTACGCCATACAACAGGGCGCGCTCGGCGGAAAGTTGATCGGCGCAGGCGGCGGCGGTTTTCTGATGTTCTACGCGGGGGACAAAAAACGCCTGCGCCACGGCATGCGGGAGCGCGGGCTGCAGGAGGTCCGGTTCCGTTTTGATTTCGAGGGCAGCAAAGTTGTAGCTCAGAATTGAAACCATGGCGGACCCCGCAGCATCATTGCCCGTTGCCCTGCTCGCAGGGGGCATGGCCACGCGTCTCCGGCCGATCACCGAGAAAATCCCAAAATTGCTGGTCGAGGTGGCGGGTGAACCTTTCTTCTCCCACCAGCTTCGCCTGCTGAAAAAATCCGGCCTGACGAAGCTCGTGCTCTGCGTGGGCTACCTAGGCGAGATGATCGTCGAGCAATACGGGGATGGGGCGAACTGGGGGGTGCACATCGACTATGTCTTCGATGGACCGACCCTCCTCGGGACCGGGGGTGCGCTGATCAAGGCACTGCCCAAGCTGGGGGATGCGTTTTACGTACTCTACGGTGACAGCTTTCTTCCAGTCGATTATCTGGCGGTCGGCCGGCGTTTCCTAGCCTCCGGGAAACTCGGCCTGATGACCGTCTTCGAGAACTACGAACGCTACGATGCGAGCAATGTGGAATATGCCGGCGGTGAGATTCGCAGCTACAGCAAGGTCAACCGGACCGCCGCGATGCATCATATTGATTATGGACTGGGCGCATTCAAAGCCGCTGCCTTCAACGGTTTTTCACGCGATACTGTCGTTGACCTCGCCTCCGTGCAAACCGCGCTCGTGGCCCGCCATCAATTGACTGGCTGTGAGATCATCGAACGGTTTTACGAAATCGGCTCCCATGCAGGTTTGAATGAACTCGACACGCTGCTGAGAGCGGGAAAATTCCGCTAGTCCCGCCCTTTGCTGGCGGCCCCGCCCCGGCCAAACCCGCGCTCGCCACGTCCGTTCCATCCACCCAATCTCAACCCTAAAGCCATGTCCTACGCCATCCAACACCTCAAGGAAACCGCCGAGATCGTTGCCAAGATCGATCCCGCCGATTGCGAAAAATGCGTCTTGGAAATTGCCGGGGTGCGCGCCCGCGGTGGCCGGCTGTTTATTCTCGGTGTCGGTGGCAGCGCGGCCAATGCCTCCCATGCCGTGAACGATTTTCGCAAGATCGCCGGGGTCGAATGCTACGCCCCGACCGACAACGTCTCCGAGCTCACCGCCCGGACCAACGACGAAGGCTGGGCCAGTGTGTTTGTCGAATGGCTGCGCGGTTCGCGCCTCACCAACCGGGACGCTATCCTGATTCTTTCCGTCGGCGGCGGCAATCTGGAGAAAAACGTCTCTCCGAATCTTGTCACCGCCCTTCAATTCGCGAAACAGGTGGGTGCACGGGTGATCGGTATCGTCGGCAAAGATGGCGGGTACACGGCCCGGGTCGCCGACGCATGCGTGATCGTGCCCACGGTCAATCCCAACAACGTCACGCCACATTCCGAAGCTTTTCAAGCCGTGGTGTGGCATCTTTTTGTCTCCCACCCCGATCTCAAGATGAACCAGACCAAGTGGGAAAGCGTCGCCGCCAAGCCTTGACCCGTCACCGTGTCCCCCACCTCACTCCGCCCTGCAGTTTTCCTCGACCGCGACGGCACTTTGAACGTTCCCGTGGTGCGCGACGGCAAGCCTTATCCTCCGGCGACGCTCGCGGAATTTCGTCTGTTTGACGACGCCGCGGCGGCCTGCCGCTGCCTGAACGACGCGGGTTACACGCTCGTTATCGCGACAAACCAACCGGACGTCGGACGCGGAACACAAACCCGGGCAACTGTGGAAACAATGCATGGGGAACTCATGCGCCTGATTCCGGAAATTTCCTGGATCGAGGTTTGCTACGATCCCGGTCGCGGCGAGATCTCACGCCGGCGCAAGCCTGAGCCCGGCATGCTGCTCGATGCCGCGGACAAACTTGGCTTGGACTTGACGCGGTCATGGATGATTGGGGACCGGTGGCGAGACATTGATTGCGGTCAACGCGCCGGCGTTCGCACCGTGCTGATCGACCTTGGCTATCAGGAAGCGCTGCAGGCCGTTCCCGATCACATTGTCCGCTCGCTGGGCGAGGCCGCCACTATTGTCCTTGCCCAAGGCCGGCCATGATTGATTTTTGCACCATGCGGACACTGAACGATCTCAAGATTCAAATCTACGCCGACGGGGCCGACAAAAAAGGCATCCTCGATCTCTATGCCAAGCCTTACATCAAGGGCCTGACCACGAATCCCACCTTGATGAACAAGGCCGGAATCAAGGACTACGAGGCATTTGCTTTAGACGTCCTCCAAATGGTCACGTCAAAACCGATTTCCCTGGAGGTTTTCACCGACGAATTTCCGGAGATGAAACGTCAGGCGCTAAAGATCGCCTCTTGGGGCGAGAATGTTTACGTTAAGATTCCCATCTCCAACTCGCGGGGGGAGACATCCATCCCGCTGATCAAGGACCTCGCACAGCAAGCCGTTAAACTCAACATCACCGCCCTGCTGACCCTGGCCCAAGTGCGAGACGTCGCGGCCGCGCTCCATCCCGACGTGCCCTCCGTGGTCTCCGTTTTCGCCGGTCGCATCGCTGATACTGGTGTGGATCCCTTGCCTTTGATGCGAGCCGCCGGCGCCCTCCTGCAGGATCAACCCAAGGCCCAACTTCTTTGGGCCAGTGTGCGTGAAGTTTTGAATATTTTCCAGGCAGAGGAATCGGGGGCAGCGATTGTGACCGTGCCGCATGATATTTTGGGGAAGGCCGCCAAGCTGTATGGCATGGACCTCACCGCCTTGTCACTCGATACGGTGCGAATGTTTACCAGAGACGCTGCTGAAGCAGGTTTTCGTCTTTAATCGGACCAACTCGCACCAGCCGATACTGCATTTGACCGACTGCCTTCGGGTTCGTCGCGTGAGGATGGACCTCCCCATCCTAGCGAGAGCCAATGCGCGCGCGGGCATTAAATCTTGGGCGTCCATTCCAGCGGGAAGATGCCCAGAGATGAACTCGCCAAAAAATTGGTTCCACTCATCAACCAGATGGCACGTTCGCCGGTAATGCAATTTTCCCAGATGACATCGACCTTACCGTCGCTGTTAAAATCCGCGGTGCCAGCCACTGTCCATTCCAAGGGGAAGATACCCAGGGTTGAACTCGCCAGAAAATTGGTGCCGTTCATCAACCAGATGGCACGTTCACCCGTGATGCCGTTCTGCCAGATGATATCCATTTTCCCATCGTTGTTGAAGTCACCCGTCGCAGCCACGGTCCACTCCAGGGGGAAGATGCCCAAGCTTGAGCTCGACAGAAAAGTTGTTCCGTTCATCAGCCAGATGGCACGCTCTCCCGTGATGCTGTTTGACCAGATAATATCAATCTTGCCATCGTTGTTGAAGTCACCGGTCGCAGCCACGGTCCATTCGAGTGGGAAAATGCCCAGGCTTGAA
>JANYDX010000226.1 GCA_025363395.1 Verrucomicrobiota bacterium | reverse complement strand
CTGTTCGACGGGATTTTGCGTCGCCATGACGAAGAAGGGGCGGGGCAGCTTATGCGAACTGCCGCCAATGGTGACCTGTCGTTCCTGCATGGCTTCGAGCAAGGCGGACTGGACCTTGGCGGGAGCGCGGTTGATTTCGTCGGCGAGGACGAGATTGGCGAAGATCGGTCCCTTGTGCGTGGCGAAGCCGCCGTCTTTCGGAGAGAAGATCATCGTGCCGACCACATCGCTCGGCAGCAGGTCGGGGGTGAATTGAACGCGCTCGAACTGGACGCCGAGGGCCGAGCCGAGCGACTTGATGAGAAGGGTTTTGGCCAGGCCGGGCATGCCTTCAAGCAGCACGTGACCATTGGCGAGCAAGGCCACGAGCAGGCGTTCGATGACGACATCCTGACCGATGACGGCTTTGCCGATTTCTGTGCGGAGTTTCTGGGACCAAGTTGGGCCGGTGAGCATAGGGGAAGCGAAAGTGATAAGTAATGAGTGCCCGGTGACAAGTGAAGAGCGGGCAAGCGTTCGACTCCAGAAAGGAGTCAGAGTTTCAGAAGTTGGCCACGAAAAGCCACGAAAAGGAACAAAAACAATGGCGGACCAGTTGGAACCACGGCGGAGTCCGAGCAGGTAGTTTTTTCGTGTCTTTTTGGGACTCTTTGTGGCTAAACCATGAGCATGGCTGAATTCCCCGACATCGTCGAAGCGTCGCTGCGGGCGCGATTTGTCTCCTTGGGCATTCGTCCAGCGGATGTTGACGAGCGCTTTGTCCGTGGGACGGGGGCCGGCGGGCAAAAAATAAATAAAACCTCATCCACGGTCTGGCTCCAGCACCGTCCGAGCGGGGTGGAAGTGCGCTGCCAGCGGGAACGGAGCCAGAGCGTCAACCGTCTGCTCGCCTGGACGGAGCTGGTTGGGAAACTGGAGTGGCGGAGGCAGGAGGCAGTCAATCAGGCGCAGGCGGCCCGGGAGCTCATCCGACGGCAGAAGCGTCCGAAATCACGCGGCCAGAAGCTGCGGATGCTCGCGACCAAGAAGCACCGGGCCGGCATCAAAGCGAAGCGCGGGCGCGGTTTTGAGGATTAGCGATTTAGGCTTTTGCGGCGGTTGGATTGCCGCCAATAATTAGGATATGAAGCCTGCCGATAGCCAAGCCATCGAGGAAGCCCGACGGGCAGGGATCGATCTTGATCTGTTGGATACCAATCTGGCGTTATGGGTAAAGGAGCGCTGGCAGCAGCATGATGCTGCTTTGGAACTGGCTTTGAAACTGCAGGCAGCGGGTGAGTTGAGAAATGCAAGACTTCAGTCAATTGCTTCGGCGTCTCTGACTCTGGCTTGGATTTCGTCATCGTGGGTGGCTATGCAGCCATCAGCCACGGGGCGTCCTATCTCACCCGTGACGTAGCTATCTGTGTTGTCCTGACGCAGGAGAACATCGCAAAGCTTAGACAGGCTTTAAGCGACTGGAATCCCAAGCATCGCATGACTCCTCAAAAACTTTCCTTTCTGACCTATCCACCACCTGGCCAGTCATTGAATGATATTTATTTGCAGACCGATCGGGGTGTGGTGGATATTCTGACCTCCGTTCTTGGCGTCGGTGATTTTGTTCGTCTTAAGAGCCAAGCGGAGGAACTGGAAGTTGAGGGTCAGCGCTATTACGTGATTTCACTGGGCGATTTAATCACGGCGAAGGAGGCAATGGGACGCGAAAAGGACCTGCTGACCGCCAAGGAACTTCGCGCGATTGCGGCCAAACGGAAACAAGGCTACGGACGTCACTTCACTTCCGGAAAAATGAAAGGACGGTGATGGCGAGGCCGGTGTAGGTCGCGACCGGGGCAAGGATGGAGACGTTTCGTTCGAACCAGCCGACCGTTTCGTCACTTTGTTCGGCTTGAAGGGCTTCGTCCAATTTGTGGTCATGGAGCCGGTGTTGCTGCCTGAGCGCGGCGTCCCGGCGACTGTTGCGGGCGGCCAGGCGCAGGAGGAACCCAAAAACCACGAGCGAAACGCCAATCGCCAGCAGTGAGTCGCGGGTGGTCAATTTTTGGAGAAGGTCAGTCATCATGAAGGTAGCGGGACGTAATCAGGCCAAATGATCCAGAAGCATTGCCCACGAAATACACGAATAGACGCGAAAGGAGACGGGCGATTCCGGCGGTGGTAATTGCTTCCTGTCTTTTCAGAGCCTTTTCCTCTCCGGTTTCGTCTCCATTCGTGTATTTCGTGGTCAGCTGCCTTGATTCGCAGACTACAACGGAACGACCTCGTCACCCACTTGCAGCGTGCCG
>JANYDX010000220.1 GCA_025363395.1 Verrucomicrobiota bacterium | reverse complement strand
TTCCAATGCGGCAGCAGATGCAGCACCGGCTGTTCCGTCCACCAGGCGCGATAGTACCAAAAATTATCCTTCGCAAAGCCGCAGGTATCGAGCACGCCGAAGTGCGAATTGACGCAGGGCCACGCGTACGGCGTCGGTTCGCCGCGATAGTCAAAGCCGGTCCAGATGAAGCCGCCGGAAAGCCACGGGCGGGCATCGAAGAACGTCCACCATTCCTCGGCGGTGTTCGACCAGTTCTGGCCGTTGTCATCGTACGCGGTCACGTAGCCGCGGACTTTATCGACCGTATAAATGCCGCGGGTGGAAACCGTGCTGCCCTGTTCGCTGCCGACATTGGGCTGGTTGGGATGGGCCGCGTGGTAGGCGTCCATATTCGCGACGCCGATATGATAGCTCCACCCGCGGACATCGACGGCGGAGTTGAGTCCTTCGAAAACGTTGCCGAGATCGGAGTTCGCCGTGACGAGGCGGGTGGAGTCGAGCAACTTCAATTTCTGTTTCATCGTGGCTGCGGCGCGGCCGCCGGCGGGAGTGGCTTGGGTGTTGAACTCCTCGTTGGCGAGCGACCAGATCACCACACTCGGATGATTGCGATCACGCCGGACCAGTTCTTCGAGCCATTGGATATGTTGCGCGTCGCTGCCGAGGAGACGGTTTTCATCCATCACGAGCATGCCGAGGCGATCACAGGCTTCGAGCAGTTCGGGCGTCGGTGGGTTGTGCGAACTGCGGTAGGCGTTCGAGCCCATCTCCTTCAATTTGCCGATGCGGAAATATTGCAATCGGTCGGGCAGGGCGGAGCCGACGCCGGCGTGGTCCTGGTGATTGCAGGTTCCTTTGATCACATAAGGTTTGCCGTTGAGCAGGAAACCCTGGTTGGCGTCGAAGGCGACGGTACGAATGCCGAATTCAGTGGTTTGGCGGTCAACAATGGTTGCTCCGCTCGCGACGGTGGTGGTGAGAGTATAGAGGCGCGGAGTTTCGGGCGACCAAAGCTCGGGTGAGAGAACCGGGGTGGCTTGTTGCGCATCGGCGGCAACGCCGGCCTCGAGGTGAAGGGGCTGTCTGGCCGAGGCGACGATTTTGCCGTCCGGCGCCGAGATCTGCCAAGAGACGACTACATTTGCGGGAGTAGTCAGCGCATTGGTGACGCGGGCCTGCAAATGAATCCGGGCGTCGCCGACTGGAACATTATTGGGAAACTCACTGTAAACAAAAATGCTGTCGGGCGCGATCGCCACCGGGGCGGTTTTCACCAGCCACACATGGCGGTAGATGCCCGCGCCCTCGTAGAACCAGCCTTCGGCTTGCGTGGCGTCCACTTCGACGGCGATGACATTTTTGCCGCCGCAATTGGCGACGTCGGTGATGTCGTAGCGTGCGCCATGGTAGCCGGAATCATTGTGACCGACGAACCAGCCGTTGACAAAGACGGAGGAATTGCGGAAGGCGCCATCGACTTCGATCCACAAGCGGCGGCCGACATCGGAGGCGGGCAAGTCAAACGTGTGCCGATACCAGGCGACGCTGTTTTGCGGGAAGGCCTCCCCCACGGCGCGAAAACCGTGGGAGGTATCGGCGCCTTGATCGAAGGGCAGCTCGATGGCCCAGTCGTGGGGTAGGTTAACCGAGCGCCAGCTCGCATCGCTGAAGGACATGCTTGCTGGTCCGCGGCCGGCGCCGGCTTTGTCGAGTTTTTGTCCGATGCCCCACTCGTTTCCGAGGTGGAATTTCCAGCCGAAGTCGAACAGGAGCCGTTCGCGGGGCGAGGAGACGGCAGTGGAAACGGTTTCAGCGCTGGCGCGTGAGCCCAGCAGGCCCAGAAGAAAAAGAACGGCAACGAAACGGACGAATGAGTTTTTCACGGTAAATTGGGGTGGGGGAAGTTTACTAAGTGCATTTCAAAATTAATTGTCAGCTTGAGCGCAGCGAAAGACCCATCGGGGCACGCACTACTGCGGCGACGGAGGGATCCTTCGCGGCGCTCAGAATGACGAACAGGGCCGTTCGCTCGCTTGGAAATACACATAAAGCAAGTGCGGGGTTTAGGCCAGCTGGCGGCTGAGGCGGCCCTTGTATTTTTTCCCGAGCTCGCGGTTATATTCGATGGCGTTCGGCATGTTCTGGCTGCGGAGAATTGGCAGGGGGTGACCACCGGCTTTCAGCCACTCGATTACTTCCAAGGTCAGCAAATTAAGCAATGTGGCACCGATCAGAGTCGAGGTCGGTCCGGCCATGACACCCTCGGTCACCGGGGTGATCGCATCGCCGGGCAGACCGAAGTTATCGAGGACGTAGCCGGCGACTTCGTGCAGTTTCTTTCCACCGGGATGAACGGTGGTGGCGGTCCGGGACATGTCCACGCAGGTCAGGCCGATGACGTTGAGGCCCTTCTGTTTGGCGTAGAGGGCAATTTCGATCGGCGAGGAGTTTTTGCCGGAGTTGGAAATGACAATGATGGTTTCGCCGGACAGCAGGCCATGGGCGCGGTCGTAGCGTTCGGCGATTTTCGTGCCGTAGCCCACCAGGTTTTCAATGAATCCGCCGGTGGGATCGAAAAGACCGCTCACACAGACGAGGCCGCCGGCCCGGCCGATGATTTCGCGGCCGATGACTTCGCTGTGGCCGCTGCCGAAGGTGTGGAGCACACCGCCCTTGGCGAGGGATTCGCCGATGACCGGGCCCAGGGCTTTCAGCACGGGCGCATTTTGGTCGCACGCCTTTTTCAACAGGTCCGTGGCGGTGGCGAGGTAAGCGGCAGCGAGAGAGGACATGAGCGAGTATGGCCGTATTGACGGCACAGCTGCACGTCTAAAGTTGGGCAGCTAGGCCGACCAGCGGCCAAAAATTCCGCACGGCAGGATTTTGCCGTCGCGCTGGATGGGCAGACCCACTTCGCCGCCCGTGAGCTGGCCGCCGGCGCCGGACAGAGCGCTCGCCAGCAGATTGACCACGACTGTGGGAGAGAGCCGCGCGGTATACGCGTTGATCAGGAAAAACACGGGACGGTCGCTGAGCACCTGTTTGCATTCGCTGAGCAATTCCCAGAGGTGGTCCTCGAGTTTCCACATTTCACCAGTGCTGCCGCGGCCATAGGTCGGCGGATCCATGATGATGGCGTCATATTTGCGGCCGCGTTTGATTTCGCGCCGGACAAATTTCAAGCAGTCGTCCGTGATGTAGCGAACCGGCGCTTCGGCGAGGCCGGAGAGCACGGCGTTTTCCTTGCACCACTTCACCATGCCCTCGGCGGCATCGACGTGGCAGACGCTCGCCCCGGCGGCGGAGGCGGCGACGGAGGCGGCCCCGGTGTAACCAAAAAGATTAAGCACGCTCACGTCCCGGCCGGTGGCCTTGGCCGCTTTGATCTTCTGGGTGAACCAGTCCCAGTTGACCGCCTGTTCGGGGAAGAGGCCGGTGTGTTTGAAGCTGGTGGGATGAATTTTAAATTTCAACGCGCCGTAGTTGATCGTCCAATGATCGGGAATCTTCTGGCGGAATTCCCATTTGCCGCCGCCGGTCTCGCTGCGGTGGTAGAAGCCGTCCCAGTTTTCCCAGCGACCGTTGCCCCCGGTGCGCGGCCAGATGATCTGCGGGTCGGGCCGGACCAAGGTGTAGGGGCCCCACTTTTCGTGTTTCATGCCCAGTCCGCTATCGAGCAACTGGTAGTCTTTCCAGCCATCGGCGATGATCAGGCCCGGGCGTTCAATGGTCATGACGTTAGGATTTGCCTGCGAAATCTGCGAAAGAACACGAAAAAATGGAATGTTTCGTGAGATTCGTGGCTCCGATAGTTATGCGTCTGATCGTCCTGTTCCTTGGTTTGAACGTTCTCCTTCGCGCCGCCGAACCGCTCAACTTCTCCAGCGGAGAAAATGGCGTGCATTTGCTGGAACTTTACAGCTCCGAGGGCTGCAGCAGCTGTCCGCCGGCGGAACAGTGGTTGGGAGGGCTGCGTGAGGCGCCGGGACTCTGGCGGGATTTCGTGCCGGTGTCGTTTCACGTGGTTTATTGGGATCGCCTCGGCTGGCCCGACCGGTTTGCGACCAAGGCATACACGGAACGCCAGTATGCCTATTCGGCTCAGTGGAACAGTAGTTCGATTTATACGCCCCAGTTCGTGCTGGATGGGGTTGAGTGGCATCGGACGGCCGCGAGGGAACCGGTCCTGCCTGCACCGGTGTTCGCCGGTATGCTGAGTGTCTCGTATGCCAGCGGCGGAACGTGCCGGATCTCCTTTGCGCAGCCCGGCGATTATGAGGTCCACGCCGCGCTGCTGGGTGGCGGTATCACCTCTTCCGTGCGCGCCGGGGAAAACGACGGTCGCACGCTTCACCATGAATTTGTGACGCTGGCACTGAAGACGGTGCCGCTGAGCGGTGGTTCGGTGGAACTGAACCTGCCGCGCTCCGAGATGGCGGGAGTCGGCCGCCAGGCGCTGGCGGTCTGGATTACGTGCCGGGGTAAACTCACTCCGCTGCAGGCGACCGGCGGATGGCTGGAGTGACGTCGCCCGCTGGTGCGGCCAGACACGAAGAAAGAGGAATTGACCACATTTTTCCTGCGAACGGCTCGTCATCTATTATATGACAAACTGTTCGTGCGATGCTGGACGGCAGGAAAGGTTTTCGTTTAAATGCGACCAAAATGCGAGCGGTGCACGCTCGGTTGTAGGCGGGGTGTCTCTCACCTCGCATCGCGCCCAGCGAGTGTTTGGGCTAATGCCCCGGAGCCTACCAGGCGGGCAAGCTTGCTCCGGGAAGTTTTATTCAAGACGCGCCAGCTTTGCTTCGACTTCCGTCACGGTCGCGAGGAATTTTTTTTCCAAATTCACGTCGTAGAGTTTGGCGAGTACGAGCACGCTCCACAGGCAGTCGGACAATTCATGCGCCAGTCTGTGGTCTACATTGTCCGCGTGGCGCACGCCGGTTTTTGCCATCACCAGCTTCATCAAATCGCCCACGTCGCCGACAAAGCCCTGCATGACTTCCTCCCGGGTCCAGGCCCGGTTATTTTTGGCCTGCGCTGTAGCATTGAAACTCTCGCGCACCTGCATCGCTCGCACCGGCAGTTGGGAAAGGTCCATGCGCTTAGGTAAAACGACGGCTCGACGCGCGTCGAGTACGGGTGTTTGGGCTTGGTCCGTTCGAGGTAAGGCGGATTAGCCTAATCCGCCTCGCAGCGGATACGGTCGGTGGGGTTAAGGATAACCCGGCCCGACCACGAATTTCAGGTTCCGCTGGTTGCGGCTCGTTTGGTCAGACGCTGGCGCTGGAGAGCCCACGCACCGCGGCCCTGTTTCCATACGCCGTGGATGAGCCATAGATTTCTCCGCGCCGGCACGCCGGTTTCGCGCTGGATCAGTTTTAAATGCAGCAACGCCGCCGCCTGTTCGCCGACGATATCGTGGCCTTGGTCAATGCCGGTGAGGTCGGAGGAGGGATCGACGTTGAGGTGCACGAAGCGCGGCTTGGCTGCCGTTCGCGCGGTGCCGGCTTTTTCCAACAGATCGTAATGGGACTGTTCGCTGCTCAAGAGCGCGTCCGGCTGGTGCGTGTTGACCCAGGCCGTCACGGCGGTGCCGGAAAATTCCGGGAGATGCAGAATCGGGAGGCGGTCGCCGATGCTTTGCGTTTGCTGCAGCAGATAGGAAGCGCGCAACGCGCCGGCCGTGCGGGCGTCCTCTCCCTCGGTGATGGCGAGGCCGATGCGCCGGTAGCCGCGTTGCCAGACTTCGCGCCAGGCGAGTTCCAACGCCTGAAAATGATTGATCGAGACAGTGGTCAACCCCGGGGCTTCCAAACTGCGGCCGACCGATACCGCGCTGAACAGGTCCCAGTTCAACGAGAGCACGGAGCGGCCTAGCGCCAGCGGACCGATGATGAGGCCGCGCACGCCACGCTGGTGCAAGATCTGCGAGGCGCGCCGCGGGGTCAGCCCGGGAGTGCCCAGCCAGAAGGGGTCCAGTTCGTAGCCAAGCTGTCGCGCGCGGTGCCGGGCACCCTCGAAATAGCGGACGAAAGTCAGCGAGTAACGCCAGCCTTCGGCCGTGGAAAAATTCGTGAGAAAGGCAAGCCGCTCGGTGATAAAGGCCCGCCTTCGCCGGTGGCGGTAGTTGTTCAATACCGCGAGCGACGGATCGGGCCGGTAGTGCATCCGCCGCGCCTCGTCGACCACGCGCTGGCGGGTGGCGGCGCTGACGCCCGCCGCGTTGCGCAGCGCCCGGGAGACGGTCATCGTGCTGAGGCGAAGTTTAATCGCCAGCGAACGCATGGTCGTCGGAACGGGATCTGGGCTGGCCATCGGCAACGTTACTGTTAACGAATCAGCGGTGTTCCAAGCGAAATCCCGCGGGCCAGACTTGCGGAAGTTTCGTGGCAGTTTCCCTGGCCAGCCCCGTCCCCCTCATCGCATGTCCCTCTTCCGCCGCCTTGCCCTGTCTCTCTCAATCGCTTTCACCGGCACCGCGCTTTCCGCCGCCGTGGTGCCTGACGCCGACAACGGCGGCCTGATTCTCCCTCCCGGTTTTCGCGCGCTGATCGTGGCCGACAATCTCGTGGCCGGCCGGAAAGTCGGCAAGGACACCGACCAGTTGCGCTTCCTGGCGATCGGGCGCAACGGCGATCTCTATGCTAAAACTTATCACGGCGGCATCATCGCCCTGCGGGACAACGACGGCGACGGCCGCTTCGAGGAGCAACACGAGTTCGGGACTGGCGGCGGCACCGGCATCGCCGTGCGGGGCGACTGGCTCTACCATTCCACCAACGACGCCGTCTATCGCTATCCGCTCAAAGCCGGCGAACTCGTCCCCACCGGCGCGCCTGAGACGGTGATCAGCGGTTTGCCGGATGGCCATCAGCACGATGCAAAATCCTTTGCCTTCGGTGGGGACGGCCAGCTTTACGTCGAGGTCGGCTCGCCTTCCAACGCTTACGGGAATCCGGATCGTTCGTACATGCCACCCGGCACGCCGAGCAAGGATCCAACGGATTTTCTCCAAACCCACGGGGGCTGGTGGCGTTTCAATCCGGACAAGCTCAACCAGACGCTGGCGGACGGTTATCATTTTTCCACCGGTCACCGTCACATGCTCGCTATTTCGTGGAATCGCGCCGCGCAGGCTTTCTACGTCACCCAGATGGGCCGCGACCAAATGAACATCGTGGCACCGGAGTATTATGATGCGCTCGACAATGCCGAGCGCGTATCCGAGGTGATGCACCGCCTGACCGACGGCGCGAATTTCGGCTGGCCCTACACGTATTGGGATCCGATCAAGAACGCGCGCATGATGGCGCCTGAATTTGGCGGCGACAACCGCAAGCGCGCCGAGGTGGGCAAATACCCCGATCCTGTCGTCGCCTTTCCGGCGCACTGGGCGCCGCTGCAATTATCGTTTTACTACGCCGAGCAATTTCCCGCGAAATACCGGCAGGGCGCGTTCCAGGCTTTTCATGGTTCATGGAACCGGGCGCCGCGTCCGCAGGAAGGTTACAACGTGAGCTTTATTCCCTTCGATGATCACGGCAACGCGGCCGGCGAGTACGAGACTTTTGCCCGCAGTGCCACCGAGACGAGGTATCGCATGGGTGGCCTCGCCGTCGCTGCCGACGGCTCGCTCTACCTCAGTGAGACGGACCGAGGACGGATCTGGCGGATAATCTATACCGGCGAAACTGCAACCGCACCGATTGTGGCTGGCGCCGCCGCCACCACGGCTGCGCCGGCTGGCCGCGCGATTGATGGGGCGGCGCTCAAGCTGCCCGGGCACGAAGTCTATATGCAATACTGCGCGGCCTGTCACATGGCCGACGGCTCTGGGGCCGCGCCGATGCAGCCGGCGCTCGCGGGCAGTCCTGTCGCCGGCGGCGAGGCGGCCCGCGTGATCGCAGTGGTCTTGCGCGGACCGGCCGCTGTGCTGCCCGCTGATCGTCCCAAATACCAGAATGTCATGCCGGCCTTCTCTGTTTTAAGTGATCAACAGCTGGCCGAGGTGCTCACTTTCGTGCGCCAGGCTTTCGGGGGACATGCTTCGCCAATCAGTGCCAACCAAGTTGCCGCCGTGCGCGCAAAACAACCTTGATCATGAAATCTTCCCTCGCTCTCGCACTTTTGCTGGCTGGTTTATTTTGCGTGCACAGTGGTGCTGCTCCGCTCGGCTCCGCGCCCGGTGCCGCGGAAGTTTTCAATGTGAAAGCGCACGGTGCCGTCGGCGACGGCAAGACGCTCGACTCCGATGCGATCAACCGCGCGATTCTCGCCGCGGACGCAGCGGGCGGCGGCACGGTGCTTTTTCCGCCGGGCATATATCTTTCCACTTCGATCCGCCTGAAAAACAATATCACCCTTTACCTCGAAGGTGGTTCCGTGATTGAGGCGGCTGATGTCAATGTCGCGACCTGCGATCTGCCTGAGCCCAACGAGCTGGCGGACACGCGCCACTACCAGGACTTTGGCCACAGCCATTGGCAGAACAGTCTGATCTGGGGCATCGGCTTAAAGAATGTTTCGATCCTCGGGCCGGGTCTGATCCACGGCAAGGGCCTGGACAACGGCTTCAACCGGTTTGCGGATGAAGCCAAGGGCGAAAAACGTTACCACGGCAATCCCACCGGCAGCGGCAACAAGGCGATTGCGCTGCGCGACTGCCATAATGTCGTGCTGCGCGATTTCTCCCTCCTGCATGGCGGCTGGTTTGGCATCCTCGCCACCGGCGTGGACAATCTCACCATCGACAACCTCAAGATCGACACCAACCGCGACGGCATGGACATCGACGCGTGTCAGAACGTCCGGGTGACGAATTGCAGTGTGAATTCCCCGTGGGACGACGGCATCTGCCTGAAGGCCTCGTACGGTCTCGGGCGGATTCGCCACTGCGAAAACATCACGATCTCCGACTGTTTTCTCGCCGGCAGCTTCGACGAGGGCACGCTGATCGATGCCACCTTCAAGCGCAGCGAGCCCGCCTACAAATCGTACGGCACCGGCCGGATCAAGCTCGGCACCGAGTCCAATGGCGACTTCAAGAACATCACCATCACCAATTGTGTATTCGACGGTTCGCGGGGCATTGCGATTGAGAGCGTTGATGGTTCACACATCGAGGATGTGGCCATTTCAAACATCACCATGCGCCATATGCAGAACTCCCCGATCTTCATCCGTCTTGGCAATCGCGCGCGAGGTCCGGACAACCCGCCGGTCGGAACAATCCGCCGGATCAGCGTGAACAATCTGGTTGCGTCGGACGCCGAGTGGTCGCTCGGCAATGTGATTAGCGGTCTTCCGGGCCATCCGATCGAGGACATCCGTTTCAGCAATATCCGGATTGTGCAGCAGGGTGGTGGGAGCAAGGAACTCGGCGAGCGGGTGCCGCCCGAGGAAGAAAAATCCTATCCCGAGCCCGGCATGTTCGGCCAGATGCCCTCGTACGGTTTCTTCTTTCGCCATGTGATCGGACTCGAAATGCACGATGTGAAACTCGATTACGTGAAGCCCGAAGCGCGGCCCGTGGTGGTGCTTGACGATGTGACGGACGCCTGGTTCCACCATGTGAATTTTAAGCGAGGCACGGATCGGGCGCCCCAATTTGATTTGCGACAGGTCACGGATTTCTCGGTGACGGAGAGCCGCGACATCGAGGACACCAAGCGGCCCGCAGCCGTCGGACGAGAGAAATTTTAGGTTGCCGGCGTGTTTCGGTTTCATGCGCGGTAGCACGCCGCGTGATTTGCGATTGTGACACGCGCATTTGATTGATTCTGTGCGAGCCAGATGAAACGCCTGTGGCCCCTGCTGTTTTCTTCTTTCGGCTTGCTGCTGTTCCGCGCGGTCGCGGTGCACGGGGCCGAGCTGGCGTCGGACGTCAAACTCACCACGCTCGCCGACCGCGTCCGCATGGAGGTCGGCGGACGGCTTTTTTCCGAATATATCTTTTCGGGTGCCAAGCGCCCCTATCTTTATCCGGTCCTCGCCAGCGATGGCACGCAGCTGGTGCGCGATTTTCCAATGCAGGAGCCGCCGGGCGAGGAGCACGATCACCCGCATCACCGCTCGTTGTGGTTCGCACACAGTTCGGTCAATGGCATCGATTTTTGGAATGAAGGCGCAGCCGGCGGTGACACGCCCAAGGGTAGCATCGTCCACGAGACTCTGATGGAGACAGCGGACGGTGTGGTCGGCGTCCTCCGTGCGCGCAATCGCTGGATGGCGCCCGACGGAAAACTAATCTGCACTGACGAGACGACACTGCGTATCCGGGGCACGCCGGAAAGCCGGTCTTTGGATTACGAAGTCACTTTACATGCCTTGCCCGATACGCCGCTTTTGATCGGCGACAACAAGGACGGATTGATTGCCATCCGGGTCGCGCAGTGGATGACGCTGCCGCACAAATTTCTGAAGCAGGATATTCCTGGTAACGGACACCTCGTCACGAGCACCGGCCAGCGCGACGCCGCCGCTTGGGGGAAGCGTGCTGAGTGGTGTGACTATTTTGCCCCGCATGAAGGCAAGGTTTACGGCGTGGCGATCTTCGATCACCCGCAAAATCTCCGTCACCCCACGTGGTGGATGGCGCGCGATTACGGCCTCTTTGGCGCCAATCCCTTCGGCCAGCACGATTACGAGGGCCTCAAGGATCAACCGCATATCGGCGATTACACGATACCCGCCGGCGGGAGTCTGACCGTTCGCTACCGTTTCTATTTTCACACCGGCGACGCAGTGGTCGCGGAGGTTGCGCGGCACTTTGACGACTATGTTTCGGGGAAGTGAAATTTGCTGACGCGGATCTTGGGATCGCGGCGGGCGAGGTCGCCCGCGGTCCAGACCATATTATAAAACCATGGTCGTTGATTCCGGATGTAGCAGGCCCAGTGCTTGAGCTGGCCTAAACGGCCACGCCGAGACACAAGTTTCAAGCGAGGCCTCCGCAAGCAGAGGCCCTACACAGACCACCGACTGCGGTTTTGATGAAAATCTCCAGTCGCACTTTTGGAGCTGCGGCGACTTCGCCGGGGAGATCGTCTCAGGTCCCGTAGAGCCGGTCGCCGAAATCACCGAGGCCGGGCAGAATATATTTCCGGCCGTTGAGCTCGCGATCAAGTGCGCCGGCATGGATCGGCACTTCGGGATGCGACTGCTGCATCAGCGCGGCGCCTTCGGGCGCGGCGACGATGCAAACGAAAACAATATCGGTTCCACCCGCGCCCTTAATCATGTTCACCGCCTGCACCGCCGAGCCGCCGGTAGCCAGCATCGGGTCCACGACAATCACCCGTTTGCCTCCGAGCGGCGGGAGTTTGCAATAATAGCTGCGCGCCACGGCGGTCTCATGATCGCGTTCGAGTCCGACATAGCCCACCGACACGTCGGGGAAGGTGTCATGAAACGGCTGCAACATGCCGAGACCGGCGCGGAGGATGGGCACCACGACGAGCGGGGTGGCGAGCACGTATCCGGTCGTTTGCTCCATCGGGGTTTCAATGGATTTTTCGTGGGTGGTCAGGTCGCGGGTGGCTTCGAGGGCGAGCAGGAGGGAAATCTGGTAGCTCAGCGTACGAAACAGCGCGGGCTTCGTGGTGTGGTCGCGCAAATGGGTGAGCACATGAGCCCCGAGCGGATGGGAAAGGACATGAAGTGCCATGGAGAAAAGCTTAAGCAGATCATTAGCCAAGGGACGACAAAAGCCCAACAGCAAAAATCAGGACCAGCGGCTTGGGCGGAAAATGTAGGAGCCCTCATGCAGGCTTATCTTCTACAAAATGAAAGAACCGAGGCGTGGGGGTTTGATTAAATGCCCCGGGGATCTTTACTCCGGGGCTCAGGGTCGCAGCGTGAGTGTGTGTTGCGCCGGACCGGGCAGAAACGGAGTGGGCGCGCCTTTGACCCAGGCGTCGTGGCCGGCGCGGTAGTACGGCGAAAAGGGATGTTCGCTTTGTCCGCCTGGCATTTGAAAGATGCCTTCGTCCTCACGTCCGGGCGACACCACCATCCGCTCGCTCGCCCCGAAGGCCGGGCCTTGGACGCGCGGCATGTCGTTATCGCCGGGCAGCGCCTCCGCTGGCATATCGAGCA
>JANYDX010000205.1 GCA_025363395.1 Verrucomicrobiota bacterium | reverse complement strand
AGGTAACCGAGCAGATCGGAACTGCCGAAGTGGAAGGTGCCAAAGAGAGCGGGTTGGCCGGAGGCCAACAGGGCTTGGAAGGCGGGTTCGTTTTCCGGTTCGAGGGTGCACTGCACCGGGGCGCCGCGACCGGCGCGGAGTTTCAGCATGAGGAAATTGGCGAACGCAAAAAAATGCCGCCAGACCTCGATCAATCCGGGCGGGCGGCCGAACACGACTGACAGGTAAGCCCGGGAATGCGCGCGTTGCACCGGCATGAATGCGAGACCGGTCCAAGTGCCGATCATGAGCATGGGTCGGAAAAACCAACGCGGCCACCATCGTTCCGCCCATATCAGAAACCCGAAGCCCCAGCTCGGGCCCGGATTGCGCGGAGAGATGTGGGGTGGATTCATGCGAGATTCCACGGCGGACTCAGCCACAAAAACCCCCAAAGCGTGAAAAAGTATTTTGCTTGAAGGCAGCGCGATGCTTCCTTCCGCGCTGGGAAATCTCCCAATGCGAGTGAAAGCATTGCACTCGTCCTGCGGACTGTCGTATCTCCTGGTAATTTTCACTCATAACCACTCCATCGTCCATCTTCCATTGCCGCCGGGCCAGGTGAGGGACTGTCGTGCGGCCAGTGCGAAGGCAAAATTTTCCAACGTGGGGCAGGCTTCGGCGGCTTCGCGGCCCGGAGCAAAAGTGAGCCGACCCGTTGCGCCATTCGGACTGCGCGTGAGGATCGTCGCGAAGGCAAACGCTCGGGCGGACGCCATGCCTTGTTCGAGCATCCAGCTGCCGCGTTCCTCTCCGCCGACGAGGGCCACGCGTGCCGCCGGCTCCAGCAGCGCCGTCAGCAGGGCCTGCTCGACGAGTCGCGCTCGACCGGCATGCGGCCACAGCCGGGCGATGGGTTGCTGGCGCCCGATCAAGACCTGCTGCACGCCGCCGGGGTGGATGGAAGTTTGAAAAAGCAAGGGACTCGCGGCGGGAAAACTCGTGAGGAAATCTTCGAGTGCCCGGGTCTCGGCAAACGTGCTTGCATAAACGAGGGCGTCATCGGGTCCGAGGGACGAGCCTTCCAGAGCCGCTCCGACGAGCAACCCGAGGTGGGTCATCCGGCGCAGTGCGGTCCGTGGAAATTTATCCGCCAAGCGGAGGCGCGCTCCTGCGGCCGCCTCGTCGGCCGCCGGAAGTTCGACGCACAAATGATGGATGAAGCGTTCAATCATGCGTGAGCAGCATCGCGGCGTGGGCGCCACCGAATGCATTGCTGGTGAGAATCGCGCCATCAAATTCCGCACTGGCAAAGGAATTCAGCGCCACGGCATCGGTGAAACTCGGCGAGGTGCCGCCAACCGTGCCGGGGATGCGCCCACCTCGCAGGGCGGCGAGGGCGATGGCCAGTTCGACCAGGCCGCAGCTGCCGAGGGTGTGGCCGAGGCTGCCTTTCCAACCCGTGAGCGGTGCGCCGGGAAATTGCCGGGCGATGGCTTCCGCTTCGAGCCGGCCCGCGTCGAGCGTGCCGGTGCCATGTCCCTTCACCCAGACGTGCCGGCCGCCGGTCGCGGCGGAAAGTGCCGCGGCGCAAGCGGTGAAGCCCGCGCCCTCCGGCTGGTTACCCGTGAAATGAAACATCTCGTTGTGCAAGGCGTGGGCGGCGAGGCGAAACGGCCCCGCCTCGCGGGTCAACACGGCAAAGGCCGCGCCATCGCCGAGGCCGATCGCCCCGGTCTCGCGCTTCGCGTACGGTGCCGGCAGCGTGCCGTTGAGAATTTTCAAGCTGTGAAATCCACCGGCGACAAACGGACTGACGAAGTCGAACGAAAATACGAGCACGCGTTCGGCGAGGCCGGCATGCAGCAGTCGTGCAGCGTGGGCGAGGCCGAGATGCGCCGTCACACAGGCGTGGGAAAAAACCTGGACATGTTCACCCCAGCCAAATTCGTGGCGCAGCAGTTCGACGCTTGCGAAGGGTGTGCTGTGGCCGAGGTGGCGTGAATCGTGGTCGCGGGTGAACGCATAGAGGCCCCCGACGCCGAAATTGCTGCTCGTGACAATCACCGGCGCCGACGCTGAACCCCAGTCATCGGCGGGAATCCGGGTGGCGAGCAGGCGCAGATCCGGCAGCCAGCGCGGCGACAGGGTTTCGTCCATGGGTCCGAGCAGTGCGAGCGGGACAAGATCGCCGCCGTCGCGACCGAGCACCGGGGTAAGTTTGAGTGCGCAGGTGTGAGCGAGCAGCGCGGCGTTCGTGGCGGCCGCGTCGCCCAGCGGAGTGAGGCAATCGCAGGCCACGAGCCCGACCGGGAGCTGGTCAGCGGGTGCGCTCATGGGACTGCACGGCTAAGGCCCGGTGATTCATTCCCATGACCGGCTCAAGCGTCCGGTTTTTGCGAACGAATATAGGCGGCGAGGGTGCTCACACTGGCGAGGGCCTGACGGGATTCCTCGCTGCTGCCAATTTTGACGCCGAACTCTTTTTCGATCGCCAACACGAGTTCGAGCGCATCGATCGAATCCAGTCCCAGCTTGGGTGAACCAATGAGCGGCTCATGGTCGGGAATATCCTCGGCGCGAATCTCGGTGAGTTTGAGCGTCGCGATAATCAGGCTTTTGAGACGGAGAATAAGAGGATCGGACATGAGAAGTCAGGTGGGGCGGCGGAGGACATGGCAGACGTTGCTTCCGCCGAAACCGCTGCTGTTGTTGAGCACCAGACGCGGAGCTTCGTCAAGCGAGGTGCGGGGGAGGTCGAGGCCGGCGCAGATCGGGTCGGGTTCTTCCAGGTGCGCGGCTCCGGGAATGAAACCTTCGCTGATGGCCAGGGTGCAAAAGGCGGCTTCCATCGCGCCCGCGAGGGAGAGGCCGTGGCCGGTCAGCGCTTTGGTGCTGCTGATGCGCGGATGTGCGCCCTGATCGGTGAAGATCGCTTTCAACGCGAGTGCTTCCGAGCGGTCGCCGGCTGGGGTGGAGGTGGCGTGCGCGTTGACGTAGGCGATGTCGCCCGCGCTCACGCGGGCGTCGGCGAGAGTGCGCCGCATGGCTTCGCGCAAGCCGGCGCCTTGGGGATGCGACGCGGCCACGCTATGCCCGTCGCCCGCCTGGCCCCAGCCGATCAGCTCAGCCTGGATGCGCGCGCCGCGACTGCGCGCCAGTGCGGCATCCTCGAGGATGAGTGCGACGGCGCCGCCGGTGCCGACAAAACCATCGCGCCGGCGGTCGAAGGGGCGCGAGGCCGTGGCCGGATCGGGATTGTTGGAGAGGGCGCGAAGACTGGAGAAAGAAAGAACGCTGACATCGGTGATGTCTTCGGCGCCCACCACCAGCATGCGTTGCTGGCGCCCGAGGCGGATTTCATCCATCGCGTAACCCAGGGCGTGGCTCGAAGAGGAGCACGCGGAAACAAAACCGCAGACCGCGCCGGTGATTCCATAGTGGGCGGCGAGATTGAAATTCAGGGTGCCCGCAATGGAGGTGACAATTCCCATGGGATTGCCCCGTTCTCCGCGAGTCTGGTTCATCTGGTCGAGAAAACTCCCGAGCATGAAGGGCGATCCGGCGGACGCGCAGAAAAGTCCGGTCGATCCGTCCCGCAACTGGTTCCGGTCGAGGCCGGCTTCGGCCAACGCCTGTTGCATGGCGCATATCGCATAGACGCCGTGCGGGGCCAGCCCGCGGATCAGCTCGCGGTCAACGGAAAATTGTTCGGGCCAGCGCCAGTCGCGCCAGTTCGTGGTGGGAAAAAAAAAGCCCTTGACGGTGCCGGCGATTTTGACCGCCAGGTTTGGATTGCCGAAAAACTCCACGGATTCAAAGCCGTGCCGCAGTTCGCGCAGGTGGCGCAACACTGTGGTGCGATCATGGCCGATGCTGGTGACGAAGCCCAGGCCGGTAATGACAGGCAGTGACGGCATGCAGGAGCGGCGGAGGGATCAGCGCGGGGGAGGCGGGGCGACCTTGCGATGAATAAAATTCCGCAAGTCGTCGAGGGTGCGCACCTGCATGATTTCGTCGTTGGTAATATTAATGCCGAACAAATCTTCCGTGAAAAAAACCACTTCGGTAATCGCCAGTGAATCGAACCCCAGTTCTTCGATCAGCTGGGTCGTGCCGGGCATTTCCGTGAAAGGCCGCGCAGGCTCGTGCGGAATGAAGTCCTGCAGAATTGCAAAAATGACCGGATCGAGGGTCGCGGGGTTGCGATCATGCTGGAAGCGGTGGAAGGCGGCGCGGGCGTCGGCGGGGAGGTGTTTGATGCGTTCCTCCTTTTCAGTCGTGGTGGCTGAGTGGGAAGGGGCGGAGGCATCAATGGGCTTCATATTGCGCGGCGGGGGCAGGGGTAAAATTGGGGGGTTAGGCGGAATTTCAAGCTTTCACCGCAGTATATTCGCTGAAAAGTCCCAGCAATGATTCGCGTTTGACCGCACTGAACCCTGCCGCCCGGAGGGCGTTAAGGACGGTCGCAGGCGGCACACAGGCGTCCATCGTTTCCCAGTAATAGCGCATCATGTCCCGGGCGTCGTGGCTGCGGGTGAAGAGCTGGGTCAGCCAGGGATAAACGCGACCAAAATACAGGCGGAATAAAAAACCGGAGAAACGTCCGGCCGGCTTGGTGACTTCGAGGATCAACACCCGGCCACCGGGTTTCAGGACGCGACGGTATTCACCAAAAGTTTCCTCCAGGCTGGTAACGTGGCGCAGCGCGTAACCCATCGTGAGGAAATCAAAGGAATTATCCGGGAATGGCAGGGACTCGGCGCGGCCTTGGACAAAGTGCGCGTGCAACTTGGTCCGGGCGATGGCGAGCATTCCTTCGCTGGGATCGAGGCAGGTGATGTTTTCCGCCGTGCCGAGGATCTGCGCGGCGGCGAGCGCGACCAAACCGGTGCCGCAGGCCACATCGAGGACATGCTGCCCGGGGCGAAGACCATGGCGTTTTTGGGTCCAGCGGCGGTACCGTGCGCCGGAACGGAGAAAGCCCCAATCGACGATGCCGTCGTAATGCTTCGCGCCCTTGTCGAAGAGCCGGTTGACGAATTCCGGTTTCGCTTCGGGCGTGGCGTAATGATCAGCCAGCGTGGGATGGGGAAGCACGTCGTGAAAATGCGCCTTGCTCTCGCTTAAAGCCAGTCCGGATTTGGTTATGATCCGGCTAAGTGATTTTTTTCCGCAGCCTGACCGATTTCGAGTAACCGGATGATACGGTCCGGGTCATACACACAGCCGTTCCAGCTTCCACCGCTGGCATGTTGCAACGCCGCCCAGAGACGCGTGTCGGCGGGGACGCGCGGGTCGGGCTTGAGGTCGGGATGAATGGTCCGGGCCGAAAGTTCCGACGCGTTCACGGAGATTACATCGACGCGTCCCTCGAGGTTTCGGGTGTCAATGCGGACACGGATTATATCGCCGTCACGGAGGCGGCCGATGGGGCCGCTGGCCCAGGCTTCGGGGCTGACGTGACCGATGCACGCGCCGGTCGACACGCCGGAAAAGCGTCCGTCGGTGACCAGCGAAATATGTTCGCCGCCCTTCATGTGTTTCAGCGCGGAGCTGATCTGATAGGTTTCCGGCATGCCGCTGCCAGGCCCGAGACCGATAAGGACCATCACGTCGCCGGCTTTGACAGCGGATTGTTTGATGGCTGCGATGGCGGCGGCCTCGGTGGTGAAGATCCGGGCTGGTCCTTCATGATGAGAGACGCCTTCGGCATTGAGCAGCGCGGGGGTCAGTGCGGTGCTTTTCACCAGTGCGCCCTCGGGTGCGAGATTGCCCTGGAGAAAAGTGACGGTGCTGGTGAGACCGATTTTTTTTGCGCGCTCCGCGGACATGATCACCTCGTCGGGGTCGATGCCGTCGAGCTGGCGGAGTTTTTCCCGGAGACGAGTGCGGCGTTCGCTCTGTTCCCACCACGCCAGATTTTCACCGATCGTGCGGCCGCTGACGGTGCGGGCGCCCAATTTCAAGAGACCGAGCGCGCGCAGGTGGAGCATTACCTCGGGCACGCCACCGGCGAGGAACACCTGCACGGTGGCGAAGTGGCGCGGGCCGTTGGGCAACACGTCCACGAGGCGGGGCACCAGCCGATTGAGGCGGGCCCAGTCCGTCGCGGTCGGCGGGGGCAGGCCGGCCGCGTGCGCGATGGCAGGCACATGCATTACGAGATTCGTGGAACCACCCACGGCGGCATGCAGCACCATGGCATTGTGAATCGAGTCGGCTGTGAGGATGTCGCGCGTGGTGGTGCCGGTCTTGTCGAGATTCATCAGCGCGAGGGCGGAGCGGCGGGCGAGGTCGCGCCAGATATCCGCGCCGGAAGGACTGAGCGCGCTGTGGGGCAGCGTGAGGCCGAGCGCCTCGGCGACCACCTGGCTGGTCGCGGCGGTGCCCATGAACTGACAGCCACCACCCGGCGAACCGCAGGCGCGGCAGCCCATGTCAGCGGCGTGATCGAGCGTGATTTCGCCGCGGGCGAAACGGGCGGGCAAGGTCTGGACTTTGGCGGTGTCCTCCGCCTCCTCGGCCAACAGGGTGACGCCGCCCGGGACGAGCACCGTGGCAAGATCGGGACTGCCCGCGAGCGCCATGAGCATCGCCGGAAGACCCTTGTCGCAGGTGGCGATGCCGAGCACTCCGCGCCGCGTGGGCAGCGAGCGGATCAGCCGCCGGAGGACAATGGCGGCGTCGTTGCGGTAGGCGAGGCTGTCGAGCATGCCGGCGGTGCCGTTGGTGCGGCCGTCGCACGGATCGCTGACGCAGCCGGCGAAGGGCAGGCCGCCGTTGCTGGAAATCGTGCGGGCCGCCTCTTCGACGAGCAGGCCGATTTCCCAATGACCGGTGTGGTAGCCGAGCGCGATCGGTGAACCATCGGCCGCGCGCACGCCTCCCTGCGTGCTCAGAATCAGAAATTGGCGGCGCAACAAGTGCGCGGGATTCCAGCCCATGCCGGCGTTTTGGGTCAGGCCGAAAAGATCCCCACTGCTCATGCCGTTTAGTAATTCCGGGGTGAGCGGCAGCCGGCCCTGCGGCCCGGCCGCGGTGGTGCGCAGCTGGTAAATGTCTTCGTTGGCGGAATCGAGCAGCGGGTCGCGGGTCATGTTAGAGGACAGTGTTCACCAAGGTGCCGACCGGGGAAAGCGTGATGCGGATTTCATCGCCGCTTCGCAGCGTGAATGAATCGGGCGGCACCACTCCGGTGCCGGTCATCAGATAACAGCCGGATGGAAACGAGTTGTCGCGGAACAGCCATTCCGCGAGCGACGGCAGCGGGCGCTTGAGCGAGGCGAGGGTGGTCTGGCCGGCAAATACCGCGGCGTGGTCGCGTACAATTTTAATCGCGATCACGGTCGCGGGGGCGGGAAGATCGTTGGTGAGGACGAGACAGGGTCCGAGGGCGGCGCAGCGGTCGTAGACTTTTGCCTGCGGAAGGTAGAGGGGGTTCTCGCCCTCGATGTCGCGCGAACTCATATCGTTGCCGATGGTGTAGCCGAAGATTTTGCCTTGGGCATTGAGGGCGAGGGTGAGTTCGGGCTCCGGCACATTCCACTGCGAGTCGGAGCGGATCCGCACGCCGGCGCCCGGCGCGGCCACACGGTGCGGGGTGGCCTTGAAGAAAAGTTCCGGACGGTCCGCCTCGTAAACGCGGTCATAAAAAGTACCACCGCCGGCCTCGCGTGACTCGGCGACGCGGGCGCTTTTGCTGCGGAGGTAGGTGACGCCCGCGGCCCACACTTCCTGACGTCCAATCACGGCCGCCAGTGGTTGATTCGGCGCTGGCAGTTGCACCGGCTGACCGGCCGCGAATGCGGCGTGGGCGAGGGCGATAGGATCGGGGGATTGGAATAATCCATCGATGGTGAAGCCCGAACTTGGGCTGACGGTGATGCCGTCGCATTCCAGAAAGAGAGCGTGGTCAGTGGCGTGAAGACGGATCATGGGGGTGGACCGATTAAGACTAAAATCGGCGAGAGCGCAATCCGCCCGACCGACGTTGTTGGTCTAACACTACTGCGCTTGTCGCCGGAAGCGCGGTTGATTCCGCACGACCGCGAAGAGTTTGAACTCCCTTTTCGCGCTACCAGGTCTTGCGCAGCACGAGCGAGCCGGTTTTCGTGTTCTCGGCGCCGACATAGCAGAAGCCGCGGCTTTTGTAGAACTCGATGTCGCGCACGCGTTCAAAACGTGCGGCCCGTCCCTGACGCTTTTCCTCGGGGTGAGATGTACGGGACCCGAAGTGAACGATAATTCCCTCGAACGAACGTCCAGCCACGCCGCCCGGTTCCTTGTAATAGCGCACCAGGGCATCAAGAAACTTGGAGGTGAAACCCGCCCCGTTGAGCATGTCCGGCACATATAGTTGTTCGACCTCCCACTCCGCCAGCCACGATCCCTGCGGCTTTTGGGGATGGGCGAGTTGCTCCTGCGCGAGAACAAAACCGACGGACAAGGTCTGCGCGGACAATCCGCCGGAGTAGTCGAGCAAAGTGAGATCGTAGGCTAGCACCCGGCACTTGGAGAGGTCCGGCTTGGGTTGGTCTTTCAGGTATTGTTGAGCAACAAAACTCTCGGCAAAAAACTTTGTGGTATCAGTCACCTCGTGCAAACGCAGTTGGGCGAGATGGCTCGCGGCTCCCACTGCGCGCGGAGACTTCGGATCGATCGCACCGACGTTGAAACGCTGGCTCACGAATTCCCTCATGCCCAATCCATAGAGTGGAGCGATTACCGGCCACCACCGCCGGAAGGAAGGGGTCGCGGCCCAGCGGCGGAAATAATTCATCCAGCCTTCGTTCAACGGATGGGACCAGTAGCGTTCAAGTTCGGCGGCGATCCAGATGTCCTCCATGATTTGCGCGACGCGGATCAGGTAGCTGAGAATCTGGAGTTCGGTCGCGGGAGTGGGCGAAACGGAAGATACGCCGACTGGTGGAATAATTGTCGTCGCGCTGGCGGCGAGCGAGGTGGCTTCGATGAAAAATTCCGCCCGCAGGTGCTCGGGGCCGTCGTTCATCAGGTCGTGCTCCAGATTTGCGCACCGTTCGCTCATCGCGAGGAAGTTCACCTCCAGATTGTCGGGGGCGGGATGCCAGCGCGAGCGCGCGTCCCGGAACAACCGGTCTGCCGCGTTGAAGTCGTCATCCGATGCTTCGAAGAAATCCAGGACTGAATCCGTGGCGTGTTCGCCCAGTCGCCGGTAGGATTCCCATTGGGCCTCGTCGTAGAACTGGTTCGCCGTGCCCTCGTGGGGAAATTCGCCATTACGCGTGCTGTATTGGAGCACATCCGGCGGCTCGTCGCCGGTCAGGGAGGGCTTGAAGTAGAGAATCGTGCCCTTGTCCATGCCGCCAATGCCATCGTAGTGGATCGTGCCCACGACCGCGTGCTGGCGGGTGCGGTGATTTTCGTCCGGCCGCAAGGTCGCGATATCCAACTCGATCTCGACGCCAAAATCCTCGCGCACGCGCCGCAACACATTGGCGAGATCATCAAACGCCACCTCGCGATCCGCGCCGCAGTCCGAGACCAGGATGTAACGGCAATGACGGCGCACGAGTTCGTAGAGGCCGAAATTTTCAAAATGATTGCCATCGGACAGGTGAAGGTTGCTGCCATCAGTGCGCGAAATCCCGAGCAGTTCCCAGAGGAAGAAGCGTCCCGGAAAAAAATAGCTGCCCCGGAAACGGTTGTTGGGGTGTGGCACCCACAGACCGAGACGGAGATTGAGGGCGCTCATCAAAAATCCCACTGAGGGTCCAAGATCCATGGAGACGCGGCCCATTTGGGAATTGAAGGCGGCGGCCGAGGCGGTGAGCGCGGCGGACAGCCGCAGGTCATCGAGCAGGGCAGTCTCGTTGCCGAGGCTGATGCCATTGCCCGACAGCACCGCGCTGCGGGCGCCGCGATACAGGTTGCTGAGTTGGTCGCCCGACATGTCATTGGCGGCGACGCAGACCAAATGGATGGGGCGGTGAATGTCGCGCAGTTGCCCCAGTTTCAAATCATCGCCGGGACGCTCGGAGATCTGCCGGTTGAGTGCAGCTTGGTCGCGTTCCTTGGTTTTTCGCGAGAGATTGGACGCCCCGAGATAACAGCGGCTGATACGCGAGCGGTAGAACTCATGCATGCCGACCCGCGCCGGGTCGAAGAGCCAGGTTACCAAGACGATCAAACCGAGGCTCGCCAGAAAGGGACACCAGTACGGCAGCTTCAAGACCGTCATCTGTTTGCAGCCCCACCAGTGGACCAGTGCGCCCACGAGAACAAGCAGCAGCAGCCAGACGAGACTGGACAGGGCTTTCGGTGTGGCGCGTTTCAGCCAGCTACGCGCAAAATTAACGAAGCCATCGCCGCGCGTTTGCTGTACGGGTTCGGTCAGCCATTTTTTGGCCCAGGCGAACACCACGGCCAGACCGCCCGTCCCGGCGCTGGTGAGGGTCCATTTCAGTCCGATGCCCTGGTCGCCGAGGTAAGCCGATGCCAGCCACAAGACCGCGAGCACGGTCATCCCGGCGGTCAGGCCCAGCATCCGCATGGTGCAGCGTTCGAGGCCGACCAGGCAGGGAATCCAGTGCTCCTCCCGGAAAAAACGGGCCGCGATCACGCGGATGCCCAACAGCAAAAGTGCGCAGATGCCCAGCAGCGCGGGGAGGGCGATGGCATATTGGAACGTGGTGAAGGTTGGCCACACCGCCAGGTTCGGAACGGGCAGCGGACGGTAAGAGACAATCTGGATCACCAGATCCACTGCGAGGATTCCTGCGGCCACATACGAGAGCGTTTCGGTCCGGTTCCGCTCGGCTCGCCCGGCCTTGCGCCAGCGCAGTTCCGTCACCGTGAGGTATATCAGCAGCGCGGCCGCCGTCACCCAGGCTCCCCAGGTGTGGGGCAGCGTCAACGCGATCAACCCGGCCACCCACAAGTACCAGACGCTGCCCAGGACGGCGAGGGCGGTGAGCAGCGAGGGGAGCATGCCGCCGAGCACCGTCATGACGATTGCCCAGAATTCCGTTTCAAAAAATCCCATGCGGGGCAGCAGGAACCGACTGAACTCCCGCAGATGACGGGTCTCCGGCCGCTCCCCGCTGCTTCGGTCAAAGCCCTTCGGGAAATTGTCGCGGCCCTTTCGGGTCTTGTCGCGCTGGAGCCACGCCGTCCAGAATCCGCCGACATAGCCGCCGCCGGAGACGGTCGAGAGATAGTCCACGTGTTCCAGAATCCCCAGCCGCGCCAGTGACTGGAGCACGCCGAGATTGAAGGTCGCGCTGCGAATCCCACCGCCCGACAGTGCGAGGCCAAAGCGGTCGTGGGGCGTGAAGCGAATTGCGGGCTCGCCCGACGGTCCAATCAGCGCCTGCGGTTTGCCCGCTCCTTTCAGGGCCGGATGCCGCCCTTTGTCCAAATGGTGTGCCTCTTTTTGGTAGAGTTCTTCGAAAGAAATCACGTCTTTCGCGGGTGGTAAGAGCCGGCGGAGGCCGTGTCTGACCGGTTCGGGAATCCATCCAGGCAGGGTGGAGGATCGGGGTTTCGCGGTGTCTGCCGGGGCGGGAGTGGTGGGCGTCATGGGCGGAGAGGTGAGCGACTGCGACGGCGTGGCCGCTAAAAAAGCGGCGCCGGAAGATTTATTCAACGGATAAAACTACAGGTATTCCGGTACGGTGCAGCCATCGCGCTATTTTCCGTGGGCGTGACGAAGCAGGCTGGGGGCTTTGCCATGCACGGCCTTGAACCCGCGGGAAAAAATGAAACGGCTCAGCGAAGCCCATTTGGTCCGCCACTTCTTTAACGAGTCCACCGCGATGCAGCAGCGATTTCGCCGCCCGGTTCATTTTTTGGCGCAGGAGTAGTGATAGGGACTGGTGCCAGGGAAGCGGCGAAAGAGCGGGCAGAGCGTCTTGCAGCGGAGAAAATGTCGCCAGGCCGGTGTATAAATGTAAATGAACCTTCCTGCTTTACGGGTGCTCAAACCGCAGTCGATAATGGCAAAGCCGCTTTAATCTCATGAAAAAGAAATCCGTCAAAACCATCCTGCTCGTCGCCAACGGCGATCTGCGCCAGTCCGCGAATGAAGTCTGCTGGCCCGCCCAGCTCGCCATGGAACGCGCCCTTGCGGCAGCCGTGGCCGGGCTTGGTTACAAGTTGGTGCGCGCGCACGCCTACAAGCCGGTGGTCCGGCACGGGTTCATCAGTTCGCAAAAAGAAGGCATGGAGGTATTCGCGAAGCTCAATCCCGCGACACCCCTCATTGTGGCCGAGGCGGTCTGGCAGTATTCCCATCATTTGCTGCACGGGCTCATTTCGCACCGCGCTCCGATTCTGACGGTGGCAAACTGGAGCGGAACCTGGCCGGGTTTGGTCGGCATGCTCAATCTCAACGGCTCGC
>JANYDX010000201.1 GCA_025363395.1 Verrucomicrobiota bacterium | reverse complement strand
ATCATCGCCAAGGGCATTTCCGAGGTTCAGGGCACCGCGAAGGGTCACGGCGAGGGCGGGGCGAAGTTTGCCGATGTGGCCCGCATGGCGCTCGGTCTCCCGGCTGAACAGCACTTTTTTGTGAGTGAAGCGGTGCGCGATTACTTTGCAGCCCACAAAAAACGGCTTAAACGCACCTATGGCAAATGGCAGAAAGCCTTCGCCGCATGGCGCGAGGCCAATCCAGACAAGGCGGGATTGCTCGACAGCGCGGCAAAGCAGCCGAGTGCAGCGCATTTGTTGGAGAAGATTCCCCTGTTTCCCATCGACGCAAAACTCGCCACGCGGGCGGCGGGCAAGGACGTGTTGCAGCCCATCGCAGCCGAGCTGCCCCTGTTCATCTCGGGCAGCGCGGACCTGCACGGTTCGACGCTCAATTATATCGCAGCGGACAAGGATTTTGACCGCACCAACCGTGCCGGGCGCAATCTGCGCTATGGCATTCGCGAGCACGGCATGGCCGCCATCAACAATGGCATCGCGTACGACGGACTCTTCCGCACCTCGTGTGCGACCTTTCTGGTGTTTGCCGATTACTCCCGTCCCTCGATGCGGCTTGCGGCACTGGCCAAATTGCCGGTCGTTTATATCTACACGCACGATTCCGTCGGGGTGGGCGAGGACGGTCCCACCCACCAGCCGATCGAAACGGTTTCCGGTCTGCGTTTGATCCCCAATTTCGATGTGATCCGTCCCGCCGATCCGGAGGAAACCGCCGGAGCCTTTGCGGCCGCATTGGAGCGCACGGATGGTCCGACCTTGCTCGCCCTCAGCCGTCAGGCAGTGCCCATGCTGAACGATTGCACGCCGCATGAACGCCGGGCCGGTGTATTCAAGGGCGGTTATGTTTTGATTCAGGAAACAGCCCCCCTGACACAAATCCTGCTCGCAACCGGCAGTGAAGTTCAATGGGCCGTGGCTGCGGCCAAAACGCTTGGTGCGGGCACGCGGGTGGTTTCGCTGCCTTCGTTCTTCCGTTTCGACCGGCAGACGGCCGAGTATCGCGAAGCCATTCTTCCCTCGTCGTGCCGCAAGCGGGTCGCGATCGAGGCGGGGGTGACGGGTCTCTGGCACAAGTACGTCGGGCTCGAGGGCAAGGTGGTCGGCATCGATCGCTTTGGTATCAGCGCACCGGGCAACATCGCCATGAAAGAGCTCGGCATCACGACCGAGGCGGTCGTGGCCGCCGCCCGTTCGCTTTAAGGACGAGTAAGTCAGCGCTTTTCGTACAGCCGGCCGAATAGGCCGGCTGTACTGTTTTATATGGGCAGCTCTGTACCGCTGGTCAGAAAAGACTGCTTGCAAAACTCATTAGGAGCCTAATGGTCAGCCTCCTGATGATTTGTTAGGCCGTCCTGTCCATGCCTTATCTCCTGCTTAAAGACCTGCCGCGCTACGAATGCCTCCTTGATGCGGCCAAGGAATTTCCCGACCTCGATCCGTCGGCCGCTGAGGCGTTTTTGCATCTTTTGCGTACGGGCGATGAAGTGTTTGGCGTCACCGACGGCAATTTAAGCGACCACAATATTTCCCACGGGCGGTTTGGAGTGATGATGCTCCTGTGGCGCAGTGTGCAACCCCAGGCGGCTAAATTGCTGGGCGCCGACGAGTGTGTGGCTGGTCCCCGGACTCCGGCAGAGCTGGCCGATGCCGCAGGTGTCACTCGCGCGACCATGACTGGCCTCATCGATACACTCGAGCGCGATGGCTTTGTGAAACGTGCTCCGGACCCGGATGACCGCCGCATGATGTCCGTCCGCCTTACGGCGAAGGGCGAACGCTTCCTTGAGGGCTTTTTACCCCGGCACTTCCAAGCCATCGCCTCGCTGATGAGTCCGCTGACTGAGACCGAACGCAAGACGCTGGTGCGTCTGCTGGGCAAGGTCCAGCAACAGGCTGCGACCCTGAACGCCGGAAAAAAAGCGGCGGCTGCGGTCAACTGATTTAATTTTCTCCAAATCCATTCTCTTATTCCACCACCCATGCGCAAGAAAACCATCCTCTATATCGCGACCGTCGTAGCCCTGATCGTCATTGTGGGCGCACTTGTCGGCACCAAGGTACTGCAGTTTTCCGCCATGGGCGCCGCGGGAGCCTCCTTTGTTCCTCCACCCGAAATCGTGACGGTGGCCGCAGTCACCGAGGACACTTGGGAAAACGCTTTGGTGTCGACCGGATCGCTCACCGCGGTGCAGGGCGTGACCGTCTCCGCGGAAGTACCGGGTAAAGTGGATAAGATTAACTTCGAGTCCGGGGCCACCGTCGCCGCCGGTGACCTGCTCGTTCAATTGGATGTCACCAGCGAAACCGCCCAGCTGAGGTCCGCTGAAGCATCTGCCGAACTAGCCCGGCTCAATCTCACCCGGGCTCGCGAGCTGCGTGAAAAAAACACCAACGCTAACTCCGATCTCGATTCAGCTGACGCGCAAGCCAAGCAGGCCTCGGCCACCGTTGATGCACTCACCGCAACTATTGCCAAGAAATCCGTGCGCGCGCCTTTTGCGGGACGACTGGGCCTGCGCATGGTCAATCTCGGGCAGATTCTCAAGGACGGTGAAGCCATCGTCAGCCTCCAGACGCTCGACCCGATTTATGTCAATTTCTCGGTTCCGCAACAGCGCCTCGATGCCCTCGCGGTTGGCGCCACGGTCCGGGTTTCGAGCGACGCCGCCGGTGAGAGTTTTGAAGGCAAGATTTCGGCGATTGCGCCGGAGATCGATTCCGCCACGCGCAATGTCCGCGTGCAGGCCACGCTGGCCAATCCAGCCCAGCACCTGCGTCCGGGTATGTTTGCCAGCGTCACGATCGTGCTCCCTTCGACCAGCAAGAACCTCGTCATCCCAGCCACCGCCGTGCTCTACGCGCCGTATGGCGATTCGGTGTTCGTGATCGACGAAAAGAAAAATGCGAAGACTGGCTCAACGGAAAAAATCCTGCGCCAGCAATTCATTCGCCTCGGTGCGGCCCGCGGCGATTTTGTCGCTGTGCTCAGCGGGCTGAAGGTGGGCGAGCAAATTGTGACCACGGGCGTGTTCAAGCTTCGCCCCAATCTTGCCGTCGTGGTCGATAACAAACTCGCACCGAACGCCCAACTCGCGCCGAAGCCCGACAACTCCTGAGTCACGGCAACACCTTCCTCTGGCGAACGGTTAGTGCCATTGCTCTTCCCGAGAAAATGAAATCCTCCTTTACCGACCTATTCATCCGTCGTCCGGTCCTGGCCATTGTGGTCAATGTCGTGATCATCATCGCGGGATTGCAGGCCTACCGCTCGCTCAACGTCCGGCAGTATCCGCGCAGCGACAACGCCACCGTCACCGTCGCCACAGTGTACGTGGGAGCCAACGCTGAACTCGTTCGCGGCTTCGTGACGACGCCGTTGGAGCGGGTGATTGCCGCTGCCGACGGCATTGACTACGTCGAGTCAAAAAGCCTGCAGGGCTATTCGCTCATCACCGCTCGGCTCAAGCTCAACTACGAGCCCACCAAGGCGCTCTCGGAAATCAGTGCCAAGGTGAACCAGGTGCGCAACGATCTTCCGCCCGAAGCCCAAGTCCCATCCATCAGCGTCCAGTCCGCGGACTCTCAGTTCGCTTCCGCGTACGTCAGCTTTGCCTCGGATATTCTCAACCAGAGCGAAATCACCGACTACCTGGTCCGCGTGGTTCAGCCGCGGCTTTCTGCCGTGCCCGGCGTGCAGCGCGCGGAAATTCTCGGCGCCCGGACCTTCGCGATGCGCATTTGGCTCAAGGCAGATCGTATGGCCGCGTACAATGTCAGCCCCTCTCAAGTCCGGGCCGCACTGTCCGCCAACAATTATCTCGCAGCAGTGGGCGCCACCAAGGGCGCCTACGTGCAGGTCAACCTAACTGCCAACACCGATCTTCACTCCGTTGCTGAATTTAAGAAGCTTGTCATCCGCCAGCAGAACGACGCCACCGTGCGGCTCGAGGATATTGCGGACGTTGTGCTCGGCTCCGAGGATTACGATACGCAGGTTCGCTTTTCAGGCCAAACGGCCGTTTTTATGGGCATCTATCCGCTGCCTCAGGCCAATACGGTTGACGTCGTCAAACGGGCCCGGATCGAGCTTGAGTCCCTGAAGAAGGATCTGCCCAACGGACTTGATGCCCGCATCGCCTACGATGCGTCGGAGTACATCAGTAATGCGATTCATGAGGTTTCTTCCACGCTGATCGACACGCTTCTCATTGTTGTCGTCGTCATCTTTCTTTTTCTCGGCTCATTCCGTTCGGTGATTGTGCCGATTGTCGCAATCCCTGTTTCGCTCATCGGTGCGATCTTCCTGATGCAGATCTTCGGGTTTACGATCAATCTTCTGACGCTCCTCGCCATCGTGCTCTCCGTCGGTCTGGTAGTCGACGACGCCATCGTCGTCGTGGAAAATGTTGAGCGTCACCTCCGCGAGGGACGCACGCCGCTTGCAGCTGCACTCCTCGGCGCGCGTGAGCTGGTTGGCCCCGTCATCGCGATGACCCTGACGCTTGCCGCCGTGTATGCCCCCATTGGTCTCCAAGGTGGGCTTACCGGTTCGCTTTTTCGCGAGTTTGCTCTGACGCTTGCCGGCGCCGTTACAATTTCCGGCATCGTCGCCCTCACGCTCTCGCCCATGATGTCCGCGTACTTGCTCCGCAGCGCGGCCGAGGAAGAAAAGGGTTTCACCGGCTGGGTGAACCGCCGCTTTGATACGTTTCGTGAAGCCTATGGTCGCGTGCTGAATGTCACGCTCAACCATCGCCCCGCTGTCTACATGGTCTGGTTCGTCCTGGCGGCGCTCACGCCGTTGATGTTCCAGTTCTCACCGAAAGAACTGGCTCCCGCTGAGGACCAAGGGGTCATCTTCGGCATCCTGAGCGGCTCGGCCAACGCCACGGCGGACCAAAATGCGATTTTTGCCCGTGGAGCCGAACAGGCCTTTCTCAGCACACCCGAGCACGATCTTACTTTCCAACTCATGTTCGGGGGCGCGGGGGCAGCAGCGATCGGCGCGGATGGCTTCAGCGGCATGGTCCTTAAGCCTTGGACGCAGCGGCACCGCTCGGTCTTTCAAATCATGCCGGAGGTGCAGCAGAAACTTTCCTCGGTCTCAGGCATGCAGGTCTTCGCGACCATGCCGTCCGCGCTACCTGGCGGCAGTAACTTCCCCGTTGAGTTTGTGATCGCTTCAACGGCGGACGCCGACCGGTTGCTGGAATTTGCCGAGAAAATTCAGATGAAGGCCGCGAGGAGCGGAGTCTTCGCCTTTCCCCCGCTGATCGATCTGAAGATCGACCAACCCCAGTCGGAAATCACGATCGATAAGGAGAAGGTGGCAACCCTCGGATTGAATCTCTCACAGATTGGCTCCGACCTTTCTTCCGCGCTGGGCGGAAATTTTGTCAACCGCTTCAATATTGCCGGCCGCAGTTATAAAGTTATCCCGCAAATTGCCCGGGTTGAGCGGCTCAATCCAGAGCAACTCCGTGATCTCTATGTCACGGGTCCGAACGGCCAGCTTGTGCCGCTCAGCACGATCGCGACCATCAATAATTCCACTGTCCCGCGCTCTCTCAATCGTCTTCAGCAACTCAATGCGGTTAAGATTTCCGGGGTTACCACCCGGACCCTCGACCAGGCGCTCAAGGTCCTCGAAGATGCCGCCGCTGAAATTCTCCCCCCGGGCAGCGTGATTGATTACACCGGCGAGTCGCGCCAGCTTCGGACCGAGGGGAACAAGTTCCTGCCGGCCTTCATGCTGGCCGTCGTACTTATCTTTCTGGTGCTCGCGGTGCAGTTTAACTCGTTTCGCGATCCACTCGTGATCCTCGTCGGCTCCGTGCCTCTGGCAATGTTTGGTGCGCTCATCTTCACTGTCCTGAAGATGCCCAATCCGAATATGCCATTCTGGACTAACGGTTGGACGACCACGATGAATATCTACGCGCAGGTCGGTCTCGTTACCC
>JANYDX010000198.1 GCA_025363395.1 Verrucomicrobiota bacterium | reverse complement strand
CTGCAACAGAAAACCACCTTTTGAGAGACTCCTCGTTACCGCATCATGGAATTTCGCCTGATCCAAGCCGGGATTCTTCTCCTTAACCACCTCGAAGACCCCTGCAAACTGTTCGTTGAAAGTCTCCGAATCGTTCTTCCTTGCTTGACGAACCGCGCCTTCAAGGCGGCTGTAATCCCAACTGTGTAACTCTTTCGCATAATCCAAGATTTGGCCGACAACTTCACGCCGAGCCTCCGGATTTCGCCACAATTTGGTTTCAAGCAGCGCCAATCGCCCGGTCGGAGTTACATAGGCGGCGTCAACCGGACCAGCAGGCGTGTCCATCTCCATACACAACGGAATGAGTCCTATAAACGAACTGTCGATCTCAGCGATTGGCAGTGCCTGAGGGTGTCGATATAAGAGTCGCTGCAGCCATTTCTCATTATAGGAAGATGCCCCTGAATTCGAAAGGGGAACTGGTTTCAAAAGCTCGGCTGTATCGTCCGCGTGAACCAACAATGGGACCCCGTATCCGGAATTATGCATGCTCATATATTTGCTGAAATTGTATTCTAGTCTGCTATCTGATGATCACGTAGATCTAGTTAGTAACGTGATATGCTAGAATGCGCCATCTTCAAAAGATGTCTTCGCCCTGTCATTGGCCACGTTCAAACCGGCCACCTGTGGCCACTTTTGTCCGGCCAGGGTAACTTCACAGATAGAATGAGCATTTTATCTTCAAGAAGCTCCATATCAGCGAATAGCGGGGAGTTTCTTGAATAGAAAATGCGAATTTATAAAACTTAGGTGGCCGGATGAAAGTGGCCATGACTGGCCGGTTTTGGGTGGCCACTGACAGGATTGGGCTTCTAGCTCAATGATGTGCTTTGGACGGGCTAAACCTTCATGCCTCGAATGGCCAAATGTGCCTTCCATGATGCCAAATAATTAGGGTCAGCAGCATGGCGGTTCGATTCTACACTTCTGGTTATGTTAAGGGCGCTCTCACGGTTTGAGCTTCAGGCGGGCGGCGAAGCCGCCGCGGGCGGAGAGGTTGAGTTCCAGCTCGTCGGTGGCTTTGGCGGTGAACGTGCGGTGCGCGAAATCGTGCGGCCTGGCGCCGTCGGTGATGAGCGACACCTCGGCGGGCGCATTGAGGAAGGCGAGCGACACCTTGATCGTCTTCGCGATTTTTTCTCCGTTGATGCCGGCGAGGTACCAGGTCGATCCCTGGCGGCGGGCGAGGACGGCGAGTTCACCGGGAGCGCCGGCGATCACATGCGTCTCGTCCCATACGGTGGGCAGGCCGTGGAGATAGTCTTGCACGAAGTCCGGCTGGGTCACGAGGCTCGCGGCGTGATCGACCACGTGCTGCACGCCGCTGTCGAATACGATGAGCAGCGCGAGTTCATGCGGGTTCGTGGTGAGGTGGGGCTGGATTTGCGGATTGGTCGCCGCGACGTCCGTGAAAATCGTCGGGGTGTAATCCATCGGCCCGATGGCGTTGCGGGTGAAAACGTAGATGGTGTGGAAGGTCTGGGCGTTTTCGGCGAAGGTCTTGTCCCAGTACTGTTCGGCTCCGCGCACCCCTTCCATGGAAATGAGATTGGGGTAGGTGCGCTGCCAGCCGCGGGGAATCGTGCAGCCGTGAAAATCCACCATGAGGCGGTGCTTGGCGGCATCGCGCAGGATGTCGTGATATTGCGCGATGACGAACTGCTTATCGCTCTGCATGAAGTCGACTTTGATGCCCTTGATACCCAGGGCGGCGATGCGGGTGAGCTCGGCGTCGCGGATGATCGGGTCGCTGAGGATGTCGCGGTCCGGGTCCTGCTGACTTTTGTCTTCGGGTGACAAATTTTTCTTGCCGCCGGAATTATACCACAGGATCAGGCCAACTCCCTTGGTCTTGGCATAGGCGGCGATCTGTTCGACGTTGCCTCCGGTCATGTAAGGCCAGCCGAGGTCGAGGAGGCAATATTGCCAGCCCATCTTGGCGGCCACGTCGATTGAGGCCACGAGCTTGGCGTAGTCACGCGGGCTGGACATGTCGCTCCACCAACTCCACGAGGCCATGCCGGGCTTGATCCAGGAGGTGTCCTTCAACTCGCTGGGACGGGCGAGGTCGGTGACGAGCGTGGACTCAGCGATGCTGGCTGGCTGGCTGGCAACGATGATCACGCGCCACGGCGAAACCCAGGGAAGCGTGATGCTGGCTGGCTGTGGGGCGACGCCGAACGTCTCGGGATTTTCCGGCAGGCGGACTCGATAGAGGCCTTGCTCGGCTTTTTGTTCGAGGTGGACGCCGAAATAATCCGGCTCGAGACCGGTTTCAGTGATGAGTACCCAGAGCTTATTGGCCTGGCTCAGGAGCGGGAGAGCCCAGCCCTCGGACTCGGGAGCGGCGGTGCCCGTGGGCACGCCGTTGACGTAGTCCGCCTCGTAGGCTGGCGACCAGATGCCGACTTTCGAATAGGGCTGCATCCAAACGCGTCCTTGGGCTGGCAATTTAAAGCCTGTGGACTCCCCGGAGATTTGGAGAAGTTGCGAACCGTGGCCCGGCAGGCCATAGCGGAAAGCAACGCCATCGCGATAGGCGCGGACGGCGAGATCGAGTCGGATGCCCGTGTTGTTGTGCAGCGTAAAGGTGCGCTCGATTCCGCGGCTGTGGACTTTCAGCTGTTTGCCGACGGCCAGCGTGTAATCGTCCTCGACCAGGGTGGCGGCCGTGGCGGAGACGCAGCTGAGGCCCGTGGTAAAATCAATGTCGGTGCGGGTCAGGCCGAGCGGGGAGGATTCCAGGACTGGCGTGATCTCGCCACTGGGAGCGAGATGATCGACGTGGTACGAGGCTTTGCCCGCATCGAAGCTGAGCGTGAAGCGGAGCGTTTTAGCCTCATTGGTGATGGTCAGATCGGACGGCGTCGATTCACCGTAAACGACATTCAGGGCAAGGGCGCTGAGAACCAGCAAGAACCGGGGTTTTCGGAAGTAAGTGAATTTCATGGTCGGGCAAACAATGAGCGCGATGCGGGTCGGGGTGATTCCGTTCGAAGCGGACGGAACGTTGAAATTGTATCCTGACAACGTCCGGGAATTCGAGGCAAGCGGGGGGATGCGCACTCATTATAAATCGCAGGCCTGAAATTGCGGGAAGAGCTTTATTCCGCAGTGGAATCACGTCTGTTCCTGGCCGGAGAATGTTCGACACAAACCGGCTCACACCGCCTGCGGTAATTCGGTCGCTCTTTCCAGCATGCGCGTGAGGTAAAGTTGTTCCGGTCCGACTTGGGCCAGTTGGAGCGCGCGCCGGAAACTTCCAGCGGCCGCGCGGTGATCTTTCAACCTCCAGTGCAGTTCACCGACGACGGCGTGGAGCAGGTAATGCGTGTCGAGGCGATCGCGTTGCGGAATTTCCGCGATGGCATTGAGCCCGGCTTGTGGCCCGTGGAGATGAGCCACCGCCACCGCGCGATTCAAGGCGACGATGGGCGACGGCTTGAGCCGGTTGAGTTCATCGTAGTGGCGGAGGATGCGCGCCCAATCCGTGGAAGCATAATCGGGCGCCGTGCAATGGATCGCGGCGATGCCGGCTTGCAGGTGATACTCGCTCAGGTTGCTGCCTTGGGCGGCTTCGGCGAGTTGCATCAGGCCGCGGCCGATCAGCGACTGGTCCCACTTGCCGCGATCCTGATCGTCAAGCCGCAGCAAATCTCCGTGCTCGTCGAGGCGCGACGGAAAGCGGGCGGCGGTTAAAAGCATAAGCGCGAGCAGGGCGTGGCTCCGCGGTGATTGGCCGGCGGGGTGGACGATCAGCAGGGACGTCAAGCGGACCGCCTCGCGGCAAAGTTCTTCGCGCAGCAGGCGTTCGCCGGCCGAGGCTTTGTAGCCTTCATTGAACAACAAATAAAGGGCGGCCAGCACTCCATCGAGCCGCGCGGCCAGCTCGGGGCCTTCGGGAATGACAAATCCGATAGTGGAGTCGCGAATGCGCTGCTTGGTGCGCGTCAGCTGTTTTTCGATGGCCGCCTCGCTGGTCAGAAAGGCGCGCGCGATTTCCCCGGTGCTGAAACCGCAGAGTACCTTCAACGCCAGGACGACTTGTGCGTCCGGGGTGAGGGACGGATGACAGCACACGAACAACAGGCGCAGCGCGTCGTCCCGGATTTCGTGCGCATTTTCCAGGGCGACGGCGGGATTCGCGAAGGTTTGTTCGATGTGCTTGATGATCGCGGGTTCCTTCGCGGCGGACATCCGCTGGTGGCGCAGGGCGTCTTTGGCGAGATTCATCGCCACGCGGGTGATCCACGCGGAGGGATTCACGGGAACTCCGCCCATGGACCAGGAATGGAGCGCCCGGAGCAAGGCCTCCTGCGCCACGTCCTCAGCGAGGGTGAGGTTGTGCACGCCGAGCAAGCGGATCAACGCCCCATGCAACCGTCCGGTCTCATGCCGGAAAAAATGCTCGACCAGCTGCGCCGATTGGACCGGCGATGGCGGCGGAGCACCGGGGACGACTGGATCCGACGGCTCCATGAAAAATCAAACGGCCGACACCTCGTGCGCCGTGCTTGGCTTTGTGTTAACGCCGAGATGACAGTCGGGGGTCATTTGCCGGACTTCGATCACCAGTCCGTAAGCCAAGCCCGGATGGCGTTGGGCGATCTCGGTGGCCTCTTCGAGACCGCTGACGATCAGCTTAACGTAGCCGCCGATGGCCTCCTTGGCTTCGGCGAAAGGACCGTCGACCACGCGTGCCCCACTCGGACCGGAAACGATCCGTGTTTCCATTTCCAGCGGCTGGCCTTCCACCGCTTTGCCCTGGCTGAGCAAGCCTTCAAACCAGGCGTTCCAACGGGTCACGAGTTGCTGGCGTTGCTCGGGTGAGAGATGCTGGTAGTTCTCCGGGCCGGAGTTACGAAAAAACAGCAGGTAGGGAGCTGGGGCGGGATTTGTTTCCATGGTGAGCGACGGAGTTTTCTGGCGGTGGATTCCGCCGTCAGAATCTACAACGAACGGATCTACCCCGAAAGGACATTTTGCCACAAAATAATCACCCATGTCCGGAACGGGCGGGCTGGTTCGTTGAGACAGTGAACGAATCTGCCATGCTCACCACTGCCATCCTCCTTGCGCTCCTCACTATCCTCGTCGCGACTGATCCAGGCCCCTGTGACCGACCGTCGTCCGAGTGAAGCTCCGTGGGACAAGCCTGCTCGATATTGATTAAACATCCATCCACCATCCCTGTGTTTGCCTCCAAATCTGCCCAAGTCTACTTCACGGTGAGAATCCCCGCTTCGGCGTTGAAGTGAGGCCAGGTGCGATGTAGGAGTGGAGCGGAAATTTTAACGGCGCAGATAAAATCACCAACCCAGTTTGAGGAAATAACATGACAACAAACACCGCACTCCAGGGCGACCAGGCTGATGGTCGCGCCAAAAAATCTTTCACCCGCTTTTTTCCCGCGATTGCGCGGATCCTGCTCGGGCTTCCACTCCTTGTCTTCGGGCTTAACGCCTTTTTCAATTTCATCCCGCAGCCCAAGGCCCCCATGCCGGAAGGAGCCGCTGCCTTTGCCGGCGCGTTGTTTAAGAGCGGGTACATGATGCAACTGATCGGGGCGACGCAGTTGATCAGCGGACTCATGCTGGTTACGAACCGTTTCGTACCGCTCGCGCTGGCGCTATTTGCGCCGTTCATTGTCAACAGCGTCGCCTTCCATCTCGTTCTCGAACGCTCGGGGCTCGGGATGGCCGTGGTGTTCCTGGCTTTGGAACTCTACCTGG
>JANYDX010000192.1 GCA_025363395.1 Verrucomicrobiota bacterium | reverse complement strand
GACTTGGGAGGCCACTTGGAAGGCGATGCGGGAGGGCAGATTGGCCTTGATGACGCCGGTGATGACGTTCACCGACGGGCGTTGGGTGGCGATGATCAGGTGGATGCCGGCGGCGCGGGCGAGTTGGGCGAGACGGGCGATGCTCGTCTCGATCTCGGCGGGGGCGACCATCATCAGGTCGGCGAGTTCGTCGATGATGGCGACGATGTAGGGGAGGCGCTCTGGAATCTCGATGTCTTCAGTCACGCCATCGAGCTCGGCCTGTTGTTCCGTAGGCGCGGGAAACTCGTGCTTCGGGTCCTTCTTGCGGTTATTGAATCCGACGAGATTGCGGACGTTGGACTTGGCGAAGATCTGGTAGCGCTGTTCCATCTCGCCGAGAAGCCATTTGAGGGCAGCGGGCACCTTTTTGGGTTCGGTGACCACTGGAATGAGCATATGCGGCAGGCTGTTGAAAATTTTCAACTCCACCACTTTCGGATCCACCATGATCAGCCGCACATCTTTCGGGCTTTTCGAGTAGAGAATCGAGGCGACGATGGAATTGATGCAGACGGATTTGCCGGAGCCTGTCGCACCCGCGATCAGCAAATGCGGCATCTTGGTGAGATCGGAAATGAGCGACTTGCCGCTCACGTCCTTGCCGAGGGCGATGGGCAATTCGGCCTTGGCGCCCACCCAGTCTTCGCTTTCCAGAATTTCCCGCATTCCGACTGGGGTGGATATCTTGTTTGGGACTTCCACGCCGACTGCGGCTTTTCCCGGGATCGGGGCCAGGATGCGCACCGATTGGGCGCGCATGCCGAGGGCGATGTTCTTGTCGAGGCCGGAGATTTTTTCCACGCGAACTCCGGCCGCCGGGACGACCTCGTAACGGGTGATGACCGGGCCCACGTGAATTTCACCGAGGGTCACTTCGACGCCAAATTCACTGAGGATGCGGAGCAGGTTGGCGGCGTTCTGCCCGTGTTCCTCCTCGCTGTTGGTGCCATCGGATTTCACCTGTTCCTTCAAGAGGGTGAGTGGAGGGAACTGATAGTTTTTATCGTCACTCTGGGGCAGGGTGACCTTGGCTTTCTTAGTTTCCTCTGGCTTGACGATGTTGAGTTCGATTTTCCCCGTGGTGGCGGAGGTGAGTGATTTTGTATCGGTGGCGGTTTCAGCGATCACCGGCTTTGGCGGGGCTTTTGGAACGAGCTTGGGCGCCGGTGCCGGCGCAGGGGCATCGAGGGGGACCGGCTTGGGGGCGGGGATCGCTGACGGCTTAAGAGCTTCGGCGAATGGATCCTCCGTCTTTACGACCAGAATTTTTTTCGAAGTGCCGGGCGGCGGGGGCGCGAGCAGTTTGGCCGCAGCCGCATCAGTAGCTTTTTGTTTTGCTGCTTCCTCGCGACGACGACGGCGTTCATCAGCCAGGGCGGCCCTGAGAGCAGCTCGTTTCTGGCGCCACTCCGTGAAATTATTCATCAACCGGGCGAATTCCGCGGCGATATCGCGGGTGAAGATAAAGAGCATGCCCAGCAGATACACGGTGCCCAGAATAAGCGCCGCGCCGAAAACGCCCAGGCTGTCCTTCAACACGTCCTGATAAATTAGTTTTCCCAGCAAGCCGCCGGGCCCCGCGGTGAAGATCGCTTTATCGGTAAAGAATGTCTCCTGCATGGCGATCAAGGCCGAGAACGAGACAATGCAGCAGATCATCGCGATCAAACGGGTGGTCGCCAGGCTACGTGCGCTGCGAAGATAAATATAAGTCATCCAAAAAAGAAAAATCGGGAGCAGCCACGTGGAGACGCCGATGAGATGACTGGCCCACCAGGCGAATTCAGCTCCAATCACTCCCACGAGGTTGATGCTCGTTGGATTTGTGGTGTTTTGAATGCTTTGCTGCGGTTTGAAATCGATCAGGGCCACCGCCAGCAAAATCCCGATGACCAGACACGCGAATGCAGCCAGCCAGTGTGGACGGTGACGGGGACTTTCGAATGAAGGGGTATCCTTGTCCTTTGGATTTGATCTCTCCGCTTTGGGCATTTGAGTGGGTATCCGAATAATTGCTGTTCTATCAGAACAGGGGGTCAATGTAAAATGCCCTCCTGAAATCCATCCAAACTATTTATCTTCAACGAATGACAACATTTCTACAATTCGAGCCGATCTATCAGGAACGCGTGTGGGGCGGACGGGGATTGGCGAGCTATCTGGGACGGACCTTGCCGGGGTCTGCGCCGATCGGGGAAAGTTGGGAATTAGTGGATCGTCCGGAGGCCCAGTCGGTAATTTCCGAAGGGGCGTGGAAAGGAAAAACACTGCGTCAACTCTTTGAAACCAGTGCAGCGGAAATCATGGGCCCCTCCTGGCCCAAAGACCGGCCATTTCCCATTTTGGTCAAGTGGCTCGACTGTCGCGACCGGTTGAGCGTGCAAGTGCATCCCCCTGCCTCCATCGCCGCCAGACTCGGGGGTGAGCCGAAGACGGAGAACTGGTATTTTGGCAAGACCGACGGCGGTGCTGCAGTCTACGCTGGCCTGCGTGCGGGGGTGACGCGGGGAAGTTTTGAAGCCGCGATTGCCGCTGGCACGGTTGACCAGTGTCTTGACCGGCTGCCGGTACTCAATGGCGACTCGTTGCTGATCCACAGCGGCACGATGCACGCGATCGACGCCGGAAATGTAATTCTCGAAATCCAGCAAAATTCGGACACCACCTATCGCGTGTACGACTGGGGCCGCGTCGGCCTGGACGGCAAACCCCGGGCGCTGCATGTGAACCAGTCGTTGGAATCCCTCGG
>JANYDX010000185.1 GCA_025363395.1 Verrucomicrobiota bacterium | reverse complement strand
ACTGAGGGCAAGTACAAGGGTTTGGGCTTCAATGCTGGTGTCAATTATCGCGCGAAAAGAAAAGTCGGTAGCCGCGACCCGCGAATCAAGTTCCAGATTCCCGGCACCTCCAGCGTCACCGCTGCGCAAGGGCTGGAGGCTGCTTACGATTATCTCTATGTGGACCCCACGTGGTCAGCGGTGGCCGGGGTAAATTACACTCATCGTTTTGGCAAGGTCGTGGCCCGCTTCCAAATCAATGTCACGAACCTGTTCAATGACCAGAGCCCGCAATGGGGCACCAATGGGGTCAGCCCCAATGCTTACAGCGTCATCACCGCCGGCCAGCTTCAGAATCTGCCCAACTCGGTCACGAATAACGGGAATGCGCTCACCGTGCCGGGCGGTAATCCGCGCATGCAGGTGCTGAGCAACTTCACCCAGCTCGAACCGCGCAAGATCAGCTTCACCACGACGCTCACCTTCTAGTTGCGACAAGTCACCGCTGGAACACTGAGCCTGAGGCGTCGCCGCATCAGGCTCTTTTTGTCAGTCACCGAACGCAGACGCCCGGGCTGCGATTAGTGAAAATCATGGGATGCTTGAGCGGGCAGATCTCTTTCACAGAGTGCGGTCACCTGCTCGGCTTTAACCTGCACCACGCCGGCCACGTTTTGCAGTCGCCCGGTAATGACCAGCGCGGGTTCTTGCGTGAGCGTGAGCCGGTGTTTTTCGAAAAAAGGCGCGGGGAGGACGGCGTTGGCGATGCCGGTCTCATCTTCCAGGCTCACGAACACCACTCCTTTTGCGGTGCCCGGCCGCTGGCGGCAGATCACCGCGCCGGCGATGGTGACTCGTTCGCCGTCGCAGCGGTTTTTCAAGTCGGCGGCCGTGCACACACCCACTAAGCGGGCCCGCAGTGCGATCATGGGATGACGGCCGGTGGTGAGTCCCAAGGTGCCGAAATCAGCCTGGAAGCGCTCGGATTGATTCATGGGCGCAAGGGGCGAATCACTTTTCTCCGCTCCGGCAAACTGCTGGAATAAATTTTCCTCCTGTGACCACGCGGCTTCGACTTGCCATAATGCGGCGCGGCGGTGAAACCCAAATCCGTTGAACGCGCCGACCGATGCAAGCGCCCGTCGCTCCGTGGGGTTGAAAGAAGTGTGCCGGAAAAAGTCGTCGATTGATTCGATTTTCTTTTCTCTTCGCGCCACCAGCAGTGTTTTCACGCTGGCTTCCCGCAGACCGCGCACATAGCGCAGACCCAGGCGAATGGTTGTGGGACCTTCGACCGTACACGCCCAGTGCGATTTTTGCACGCAGACCGGATTGGTTTTTAGGCTGGCGAACCGGCGCCCGTCCTGCAGCAGGGTGGCGGGTGAATAAAAACCCATAGGCTGGTTGTTGAGCAGACCGGCGTAAAATTCCGCCGGACGATGAACCTTCAACCACGTGCTGGCATAGGCAAGCAATGCGAAGCTGATGGCATGCGACTCGGGAAAACCATAAGCCGCAAAGGTGCGGGCGGAATAGGTGAGTTTCTCGACGACGGTTTCATTGCGACCAGCTTTGCGCAAGGCGACGGTAAGTTTCTCCAGTGCTTTGGCCAGTTTTTCACCCTGGTCCTTCACGAAACCCATCGCGCGGCGCAATTCCTCGGCTTCGCCCCCATTTAAGTGGGCCAGTTTCATCGAGAGTTCGATCATCTGTTCCTGAAACAAAATGACGCCCTGCGTCCGCTCCAGGATAGGTCTTACTTCGGCTTCAACGCTCGGATCGATATAGTCGGGCTGTTCGAGTCCGTCCCGCCGCCGAATCAGCGGATGTACCAGATTGCCCGTGATGGGACCGGGACGGATGATCGCCACTTGCATCGCGAGATCATAGAGATTGCGCGGTTTAAAACGGGGAAGGGTCGCCATCTGGGCGCGGCTTTCGATTTGGAAAACCCCCACCGTGTCGGCCGCCCGGATTCTTTCATAGGTTTCTGGATCATCTGGCGGGATGCCGTCAAAATGAGTGGGGCCTCCGTTATGTGCGCAGAGTTCAAAGGTGTCCTGGATGACGGCCATCATGCCCAGACCGAGGCAGTCAATTTTAACTATGCCGAGATCCTCGC
>JANYDX010000136.1 GCA_025363395.1 Verrucomicrobiota bacterium | reverse complement strand
TTACATATTTCGCAACGCCGGCCTCGCGGGGTGAGGGCACCCCGCCCACACCAAACCCAGCCGAACCAAGCTGCTTCGGGGTATTGCACCCATTGAGAATAAATCGCCGATCACGTCTGCCTGACGCCGTGGCGGCTAATTTTTCGCCAGTGCAATCTCACGCGCAATCCGGTCGATGGCGGACGGGGGCACCACCAGCCGCCAGCCCGCGCTTGAACGGTGCAGCGTGAGGAAGGCCATTTTGTTGCCGGGCCGATCCTGAAGTTCAGGCGGGGACTCGCCCACGCCGCCAGGAGAATCCACGACCGCCGGCGTAGGAGTTGCGTCCGGACTGCGCAACAAGACGCCGACCGTCGCGTGCTCGGGATCGGATTGGTGGAACCAGGAGATTTGCGCCTCGGTGAGTGGAATGTTTTTCATCGTCACGCTGGCGATCAGATCGTCGGGGGTCGCATACGACCCACGCATCGCAGGTGGGAGCCGGAAAAAAAAGTCGGTGGCTTTGCGGCGTACCGCGTCATCGAGTTCGAGCACGGACTCAAATGCGACAAGGTCGCCGCCAGCCGCCGCCCAGAACGCGGTGGCGACCGCGGCGCGCGCCGTGGCCTGTCCCTGATTTTGCCAGGAACCGAATGGCGTCCATTCACCGATTGAAAACGGCGGCGCAGGCGTGGCCGGAGGGGATTCGACCTGGCGGAGCACATTGTCGCCTGCGTTTATCGGACCGGGCGGGGCGCTTCGATCCGAATCGGAGCGCAGGCGACGAAATCGTGCGCGTTCGGTTTGGAGCGCGAGGAGCTGGTGGTGTTCGGCGCGAAGCCGGTCAAGTCGCGCCCGCAGTTGACCGGCGGAATGGCGCTCGAAAAACCAGCCTGCGGCCACCGCTGCGATCACCACGAAATTGAGGAAAAGTTTTGCGCGCATGGCCGTCAGATCAAAACCACGAACCTTGCTCGCGAGCATCCAGTGCAACGTCGCTGTCGACCACGAGGTGCTTGATCCCAGCCTTGCGGGCTTCGTCGAGCACATAGAACAGCTGGCCGTAAAACACGCCGTTGGCGCGGATGAACAATTGTGATTCACCGCCTGGAGCGGAGGCGTGCAACGCACTGAGACGATTTAGAAATTCGTCCAACGTTACGTACTGGCCCTCCCAGGCAATGGTCCCCTCGGTCGTTACCTCAATGGCGGTGTTGGCGCGCTTCGTGGCGGGCAGCGGAAGCGGCGGGGCGGTGATGGCAGTACCGGCAGCCGGCTGGCTGGCTGCAACGCGTTGCAGCGCCCGGACGTCCGCCACGATCCGGGCCAGGTTTTCGTTTTCAACGCGGAGCGCCGGGATGGTTTGATTTTGCCGGGACAGTTCCGCGTCTTCGGCCGCGGCAACCCTGTTCGCCCGGTGCTGCGGAAGAATCATCAGTGCGCCAAGCACAATCACAGCGGCGGCCGGCAGCCAGGTTGCCATGACAGTTGCGACGGTGGAAGAACCGGCGAGCGCGGCCTGGCCCATTGCCGCAGTCGAAATCCTGACCGCGAGACCGGTTGGCACCGCACTCGTGCCGGCTGTGGTCAACGCGAGCCCGAGTGCCGCCTCGGTGGACGTTACCCCCCGGCGAACAAACGCGGCGTGAAGCTTCGCCAGCGCACGATCCACGCGCTTGCGGGCGGCTTCTTCAGAGATGAGGAGCACCGCGCCGATCTCGGCGAAGGTCCGTCTTTCGAAGAAGCGCAGGACCACGGCTTCGCGTTCATCCCCCTTGAGTTCAACAATGGCGTCGTCGAGCAACGGGTGCAGTTGCGTCAAGTCGGAGTCGACCGGATCGGGGGAAGAGTCGGCGATTTGCATGGATTGGGCGGCTGTTTCGCGGTGCTGGCGGCGCTGTTCGCGGCGAACAATCTCGGCCGCGGCCAGCTGCGTGCTGGTGTAAAGCCAGCCCGCGAGCGTGGCCCGACCGCGCAACGAAGGTGCCTTTCGGGCCAGCGCGATGAACACGGTCTGCGTCACATCGTCGGCAAGGTGGGCATCGCCTCCGACCCGGCGCAAGGCGGTCGAATGGACCAGTCCGATGTGACGGTACACGATTTGGGTGAATGCGTTTTCAGAGCAGTCTTCGACGTAGGAGCGGAGCAATTCAGCGTCGTTATTCATGGCAGTGTCATAGGATAGCTGCCGCAAAAATGGGAAACGGACAAAGTATTATCCAAAAGACGGCTCAGCCGCGCCTAAACCGGTCGAAAATCAAACTAATGGATGACTGATAAGTTGCCCGCTCAAGTGATGGCCAGACTTTACAGCCGGGTGTTTTCGGCGCTAGCTTCCGGGAACCATGCTGCCGTCTGCCACGGCTCATCCTTACCCCAAATCAATCATGAACACCCGTCGTCCGCTTGCTTTCACCCTTCTCCTCACCGCGCTGACTTCTGCCACTCTGTTGCAGGCAGCCGGACCGGAACCAAAATGGCTCGGCCATGATCGTACCCGCCCCCAGCCCACTGTCGTCGATCCGGGTCTGCCGAGCACACCGGACAAACCGGGCAAAGCGCCGTCCGACGCCGTCGTATTGTTCGACGGGTTGAATCTTTCCGCGTGGGCTGCGATGGATGGACAGCCGACCAAATGGGTGAACCACGACAACGCCTTGGAGTGCGTGCCCGGAAGCGGCTATGCCCGCACCCTGCAGAGCTTCGGCGAATGCCAGTTGCACATTGAGTTTGCCACGCCATCCCCCGCAAAAGGACAAAGCCAAGATCGCGGCAATAGCGGTGTCTTCTTCGGCATGGGCAAGTACGAAGTGCAGGTGCTCGATTCGTACGAAAACAAAACCTACGCGGACGGCTCCTGCGGTTCCGTATACAATCAATACCCGCCGCTGGTGAACGCTTCCCGCAAGCCAGGCGAATGGCAGACCTACGACATTCTCTGGACTCCGCCGAAATTCGCCGGTGACGGCGCGCTGAAGTCCGCCCCCCGCGTCACGGTCTTCCACAACGGCGTGGTGATCCAGAACAACGTCGAACTGATCGGCGAAACCGGCTGGCTCGAACGCGCGCCGTTCAAGGCTCACTCCGAAAAAATGCCGCTCGCTCTCCAGGACCACGGCAATCCCGTGCGTTACCGGAATATCTGGGTGCGCGAACTCGGCACGCCATCGAAGCCTGAATTTTTTCTGCCCGATGCCGTCCTCGACAGTTATTGCGGCACTTATGGACGGTGGGAAGTCACCCGTCGCGGCGGCAACCTGATCCTGACGACTTCGGGCGGTGTTTCCGAATTGTTTGCGGAATCACCCACCCACTTCTTTTCCAAGGTCGTCGATATCCAGGCCGAATTTGATCCGGCGGAGCATGGCATCCGAGTTTCAATCGGCGAAGACGGCGGCGACATCATTAAGAAAAAGTAACCCCCGCGGTGGCAACGAATCCTGCAACCCGGGATCGCCGGGCGCAGGATAATGCGACAGGCACAACCGGTAATTTAAGATTGGCGGTGCAATAGGTGCGCCGCACCAGTCCAGTTTCAAACCGCTGATGCGATTCCGCGCGGTGGTAGGCGCAGTGCGGCCATTTGCTCCAAAGAGCGGTAAGACTGACCGGGTTGGCCCGATTTGGGCTACATCAGGTTTCATGGAACCACCCACCCTTCCGGTTGAGAGTTCTGCCACCAAGCCTATCTGTGTGGGCTTAACCTGCTGGCTATGGGAGCGGGGGCGACATCGGGCGATTGTAGAGCTTGGCCAGCGCATGGGTGTCACGATGCAATTGACCCAGAAAATCCATGGCTTGCATCGCGAGATTGAAGCCCAGGTTTCAGGGCGAAATGTGGATCGTTTTATCGGAGAATTCGTCCGGCACTGCTAACGCGGAAAAACTCAGCTTAAAAAGCGCGAACTCAACTGCTCGCGAGTTCGTCATAAGCCGCCCCCAGGTTTCCGGCGAGCCGGTTGCCCGGACCGGGTGGCACATGAAGATCCGGAAAGCCGGGGAAATTATCGAGCTTGGTGATTTCGTCCTTGGTCTTGCCGGCCTTGATCTCCTTCCCGACGTAACCCAGCAGCGCGGCCACGTAATCGCGGAAAGCAAGGATGTCCGGATGTCCGCCCGTGACACCAAACTTCTGGCTGCCATGGCCAAAAATGTAGATGGCATCGGCCGGATAAGTTTTGACGATGGCCTCAACGGTGGTGAGCCAGCTTTGGAAGCGGCCCCCCGCTGCGCGGTCGATGACCGGATAGATGCGATTAAACACCAGGTCGCCGGTATGAACGACATTGGCTTTTTCAAAATGGACCACGATGTCGCCACTCGTATGTGCCGGCTGAAAATAGCGCGCTGCGGTGGTTTCATCGCCAAACTCGTGCCGCCAAGAGTCAGGAAACGTCTCATTCGGCACGGTGGGAATGGCCGGGCTGGGGCTGCGCTTGGCCGCAGCCAGCATCAGGGCGGGAACATTGGCGTGGGCGACGATCGTCTTGGTCACCGGCTTGAAAATTCCGTTGCCGCCCGTGTGATCGCCATGGTGATGGGTGTTGATCACCGCGTCCATTCCCCGACCGTTGCGGCCGGGCAGGTCTTTCAGGAAGATGGCCGCAGTATCCGGAAACTGCGTATCCACCGCCACCAGTGCAGTGGATGAAGCGAGCCAGCCGATTGTGCCGCCGCGACCGGTAAAGTAACCAACATTCCGACGCAGGGGGCGGAACTCCGTGATCGGAGTCGGCGCTTGAATCGGTGGCCCACCGGTTCCGGTGGGATGAGCCTGAGGTTGCGGGCCGCCCGAGCCGGGCCCGATAACTTGCGGCTGGCCAAAAAGTGCGCTTCTCGCCAGCAGACTGAGCGAGGCAGCAGCACCGGATCTGAGCAGGAAATCGCGGCGATTCATGTCGGAAAAATAGCAATCGCCACTGGCCGACGCCAGTTCTTTCCGGAAACCCGGTAACCTTTCCCGCCACGAAAGGTATTACCTGACACACTCCTTGATGATCCCTTTCCATGCCGTCCGCCGCCTTACAATTACCAGTTTCCTCCCAGCCATTCACGGGTAACGTGGCTCCTACTGTGGAAACTTTCTCCGATCACGATCTCATGATCGCCGTCCGCGCCGGGGAAATCCGCCGGCTCGGGGAACTTTTCGAACGCTACCACCGCCCGCTCCATGGATTTTTCGTGCGTCTGACCAACCAGCCGTCGGCCAGCGAAGACCTTGTGCAGATTGTTTTTCAAAGAATTCTCAAATACCGGCACACTTACCGCGACGAAGGAAAGTTTTCCGCCTGGATCTACCACATCGCCCGCAAAGTCGCCGCCGATTATTTCCGCAAACATGCCTCCACGCCGTCGCCCACCGATCCCGCCGACCTCGTCGAACATCCGGACACCGGCCCGCAACCTTCCGAACAGGCCGCCGCCACTGACGACGTCGCCCTCCTCCGCACCGCCCTCAGCCACCTGCCGCTCATTCACCGGGAAGTACTCGTGCTCTCCCGCCTCCAACATCTCGAACACAAGGAGGTCGCGCGACTCCTCGATTGTTCCGTGGGCGCCGTGAAAGTCCGCGCCCACCGTGCCCTCCGAGAATTGCGCGACCTTTATTTTAAAATCCGAAAGGAGAAAACCTCATGAACTGCCAACGTGTCCAGGATAGCTTCATTGATTATCAGGACGGCTCTCTTCCCGTCGACGAAGCCGCCCAGCTTCGCACCCACCTCGCCAGTTGCCCCGTCTGCCAGCGTGAATGGTCCGCCCTGCAGGAAATCACCCGCAAATTTGACGCCTTGTCCGACATACCGGAACCCAGCCCGCGTCTGCGCGAGCAGTTTTACGCGATGCTCGACACCCATCAAGACATGGCCGATGCGCCGAGTCCCTTCGCTCTCGCACGCAGCCGGATCGACCGGTTTTTCGCCGCCCTGTTGCCCAGCCAGCCGGCATGGCAATTCGCTTTTGCCCTTGCACTCCTCCTCAGTGGACTGATCGCCGGCCGGCATTTCACCGTTCAGCCAGTTGCGGTTACTCCAACCGACGACTCGGCCAAAGCGGAACTCGCCGCTCTTCGCGCCCAGGTGAACTCCATCGGCCAGCTCGTCACTTATTCCATTCAGCAACAGCAATCCACCAGCGAACGCATGCAGGCCGTGCTCGCCACGATGGATCTCAAGAGTCCCGATCGAAAGGTGCTGACCGATCTCGTGGGTTCACTCGCCTTTGATCCTTCCATCAACGTCCGGCTTTCCGTCGTCGAAGCCCTCGCCCAACACGCCGACGACTCACTGGTCCGCGCCGGCGTGCTCTCGGCCCTCCCGCGCGAAACCGCCCCGCTGGTCCAGGTTGCGATGATTGAGCTGCTCGCCACCGCCCGCGACCAATCGGCCAAACCCGTTTTTGAAAAACTCAGCCGCGACGAAGCCCTGGACCGCAACGTCCGTGAATCCGCCCGCCGCGCCCTCGCCGCCTTGAGCCTGCCCGGTCCATCCGACAGCCACAAACCCGCCGCTACGCTCAAGCCCATCCCCCAACCCACCCTCACATGAAAACCTCTCTATCTACCTCCTTCACCCGTCTCCTGTTGCTCATCAGCGTGTCTGCGCTCGCTCACATTCCGCTACACGCCGACGACGACCGCGCCACCGCCACCGTCCAACTCACTGCCCCGGACAAACCGGCCACCCTCCGAATCGACATGCCTTGGGCCGACATCCACGTCACCGGCGTGGACGGCGACACCGTCACCGTCGAGTCCACTCTCAGCCAGAAAGGCGCCAAGGAAACCCGCAACGACGGACTCCGCCGGCTGGATGATGAGGTGAGTTTCAGTCTCACGGAACACGACAATGTGGTCCGCCTCACACTCGCCGGCGATAATCCCTGGGCCAGCCATGACGCCGATTTTAAAATCTCCGTACCCCGCACCATGGCGCTCGACATCAAGACCGAAACCGGCGGCGACCTGGACGTCAGGGATGTCACCGGCGACATCGAAACCAACAGCCTGAATGGCGAGGTCCGGCTCGACGGTGCCACCGGCTCGGTCGTGGTGAACACCATGAATGGCGGCGTGCATGCCACCTATGCCCAGGCCCCGCAAAAGCTCGTCTCCATCACCTCCATGAACGGTGAAATCGATCTCCGCGTGCCGACGGAAACCAAGGCCAATGTGCGTCTCCGCACCCACAACGGATCGATCCTCACCGATTTCGACGAAGCCATGCTCAAAACCAAATCCGAGGGCAAAAGCTACAGCAGCGACGCTGCGCGCATCGGCGCAGATGCCGCCCGCTCTGCCGCCGACGCCGCGCGGGTTGCGGTGCAAGTCGCCCAAGGATTCGCCCGCGAAGTCTCGGAGGAGGTCGAACACGCCATGAAAGAACGGGATGATGTGGACGCCGCCCCTTCACCGGATGCTCCTCCGCGCGCCCCCCGCGCCCCGCATCCTCCGCGGCCGCCGATGCCCCCCTTCACCGGCGGCAAACTGGTCAGCGGCACGCTCAACGGCGGCGGCGTGGATATCAAAATTTCCACCATGAACGGTGAAATCAAACTCCGGCAGACAAATTCTTCCAGCCACACCTCCTCCGGTCGCGCGAAATCCACGGACCATGTCACCGTCAACTTCGAGGATCCCGACAAATTCACGGATATCAGTGACAGTCACTCCAACCTCACGAGCACGGCCGACCTGGATGAGCTGCGCAATTACCTCCGGCAAACCGCCGCGCCACTTTTGTCCGCAGGATCGCAACTCAGCGTCACCTTTCTCGACATCGATCTCGCCGGCCAGATCCGCCCCGACAAGGACAACATCCGCCTCATGACCGGCACCACGATTCCCCGCGCGCACCTCAAATTCCAGCTGTTCGACGCCGAAGGCAAAGTCGTGAAGGAGGGCGACCGCAAACTCAGCGACCTCAACTATCAAAATTCAATCGGCCTAGTCGGCCGCAATGACCCGCTCTTCTACGACAAACAGCTCCTCAAGGACTGGCTCCGCAAGGAATTCAAGGCCGGTTCGTAAGATTATCCTCCCGCCTATTCCGTCCCTCCACCGCCATGAAAATTAAACATATCCCCAGTCTCCTCGCTGGCCTCGCTTTGAGCGCCAGCCTTGCCCTCCACCCTGCCTCCGCCGCGTCCGACGCTCCGAAAAATGTCACGGTCACGTTCCAAGACCCGGATAAATTCACCGACGTCCAGGACCGCCACACCAGCCTGACCAGCACGGCCGACCTGAATGAATTGCGTGACTGCGTCCAGCAAACCGCCGCGCCGCGTCTTGCCCCCGGCCACACCCTGCTCGTCACCTTTCTCGACATCGATCTCGCCGGCCAGATCCGTCCGGACAAGGACAACATCCGCGTCATGACGGCCACAACGTTTCCGCGCGCGCACGTTAAGTTTCAGTTGCTCGACGCAGAGGACAAGGTGGTGAAGGAAGGTGAACGCAAGCTCATCGACCTCGACTATCAAAACTCAATTGAAGTCGTGGGCCGGAGCGATCCGCTCTTCTACGACAAGAAGCTGCTCAAGGACTGGCTCCACAAGGAATTCAAGGCCGGTTCCTGAAGCATTTCCTCCCAGCTTTTTCCATCAGCGGACGGTGCGAACCGTCCGCTTTTTTTGCGTCCCTCGCCCGGGAAACGGTGATGGACGCACTCCCTCTTCGTGATTAAACATCACGTTCAGGATGTCTTCTTTAAAAAAATCTTCCGCCAAATCCAAGATCGCGGCCGGCTCGAAAAAATTGCCGGCTCCTGCAAGCTCCCAGCCAGACGCACCACCAGCCGGCGCGACGGAATCCGCTGCTCCACTCTACCACTGGCTGCAGAAACGCGGCGCCGGCGTGTTGCTTCATCCCACCTGCCTCCCGGGGAATCAGGGTTGCGGTGTATTCGATGCACACGCCGTTCGCTTTCTGGATTTCCTGAAAGCGTCCGGGATGAAATACTGGCAGGTCTGCCCACTTGGCCCCACCGGTTACGGCGACTCTCCCTACCAATGCTTCTCCGCCTTTGCCGGCAATCCCTACCTCATCGACGTGGAGGCGCTGGTGAAATTCGGGCTGCTCGACGCCAGCGATCTCGCTGAACTGGCCCGGCTGCCCACCGATCAGGTCGACTACGGGGAACTCTACCGGCTGAAACCACGCCTCCTCGATTCCGCCTACGCCCGATTCAAGCAAACACGGCCGGCGCTACCCTACAGAGATTTTGTGGCGTTCTGCCGCCAACACGCCGACTGGCTTGACGCCTACGCCTACTTCCGCGCGTTGAAAGATCACTTCAAGGGCACGGTCTGGTGGGAGTGGCCCGCCGAACTGCGAGATCACCGGCTGGCGGTCCAGGCTCCGCTTCGCGCTGAGCTGGCGGACGCCATCGCCTCCTATCAATTCAGCCAATACCTCTTTTTCGGCCAGTGGGCCGGAATCCGCGCCGCCGCCCGCGAGCGCGACATCGAGATCATCGGTGATCTGCCCATCTTCGTGGCCGGCGACTCCGCTGATGCGTGGAGCAATCCCGGGCTGTTCGAACTCGATCCGAAAACTTTTCTGCCGATCGCGGTCGCCGGCGTGCCTCCGGATTATTTTTCCGCCGACGGACAGTTGTGGGGCAATCCGCTCTACCGCTGGGAAGCACACCGCGCCGACGGTTATGCGTGGTGGCTTGCACGCCTGCGCGCCTCATTCGAGCTGTGCGACATCGTGCGCATCGATCACTTCCGCGGCTTCGACGCCTACTGGCGCATCCCCGCGCCGGCCACCACCGCCCGGCTCGGCGAATGGACGCCCGGGCCCGGTCTCGATCTGTTCCGCGCGTTTCGCGCGGCGTTTCCCGACGCCCGCATCATCGCCGAGGATCTCGGCGTGCTCACCGATTCCGTCATCCAGCTCCGCACGGACTGCGGACTGCCGGGCATGTTCGTGCTGCAGTTCGCCTGGGGCAGCGATGCCGGCAACAGTTACCTGCCGCATAACGCCGAGGCCAACGCCGTCATCTATCCCGGCACGCACGACAACGACACCACCGCCGGCTGGTATCAATCCGCCCCCGAGGCCGAGCGCGATCACGTGCGCCGCTATCTGCGGGTTTCCGGCACGGACATTCCCTGGGATTTTATCCGCGTGAGCTACGCCAGCGTCGCGCGGCTCGCCGTGTTTTCACTGCAGGATATTTTGTCACTCGGCTCCGGCGCGCGCTTCAACACACCCTCCAAGGCGCAGGGCAACTGGCAGTGGCGCTACCGCGCGGACACACTGGAAAAACTTTTCCCATCCACGACAAATTATCTGCGCGAACTCGCGGTGCTCTACGCGCGTTGATTTTTTTGCGTCCGCGATGGGATGGAAAAAAATCCGCCGCAACTTTAGCGTTTTTTGCGCCGGAAATAAATCTTCACGGAAAGCAAAATTATTCGTGCAACTGCGCAGGAATTTTACGACAATGAGTGATGGCCAAGAAAAAACCCGCCAAGAAAAAGGCTGTGAAAGCCGGCAAAAAGAAGAAGTAACGTCCGCGTTACTCCTTCTCTTCCCTCAACGCCGGCTCTCTGAGCCGGCGTTTTTTTGTGCCCTTTTCCCTCTGTCCCGGAACGAACGCGCGCAGTTGGAAATGAGTTTCCTGCACCTTGCGCTCATGAAATTGAGCGAATGAGCCGGGACGAATGATCGGTGGTCGTCGATTTATCGCGGCAACCGACGTCGGCGTGGAAACCGGCGCCTGCTCAGGAGAGCCGGACTATTTCACCGCCGCCCACACGCGTTGCACGTCGTCGTGATCTTCCAGCTCCTGCAGAAATTCGCCCACTTCCGCGCGCCCGGCGTCATCCAATTCCACAAATTGCTTGGCCACGTAGCCAATCTCACTGGTGACGACATGCCAGCCGTGCTGCTTGAGCCAGACCGAGACGGCATGCACCGCCGTGCGGTCCGTGATGAAACGGGCACCGGGGGTGTCCAGCGGGATGTCGTCGTTCTCCGCGTGCGTGAGCGGGGCGAAATCATTCGCGCCGGCTTCAATGGCGACCGCTTCCAGGTCGGGGCTGGCCTCGGCGGTGTACGCCTCGACCATGCCCACATGATCGAAGAGAAATTTATTGCTGCCCGCCGCTCCCAGCACGCCCTTCTTGAAAAGATTGCGGATCTCCGGTGCAGTGCGCTGGTGGTTGTCCGTATAGACCTCGATGATCAGGGCCACCTTGTGCGGCGCGTAGCCCTCATAGACCACATGGTCCATCACGATCTTGTCGCCGCCCACGCCAGTGCCCTTGGCAATGGCGCGCTCAATCGCATCGCGGGTGACGTTGGCCTTGCGGGCCTTTTCGAGGACGGCGTGCAACCGGGCGTTGCCCGTCGGATCTCCTCCGCCTAGTTTGGCGGCGACGGTGATTTCCTTCACCAGTTTACCGACGGTCTGACCTTTCTTCAGGTTGACGATTGCGCGTTTTGCGTGAAGCCATTGGCGTCCCATAAGACCGGCAGATATAGTCCAGGCCCCGACCCGCGGGCAAGGCCGAAGACGCTTCGTGAATTTTTTGCCTGCTTCCGCCGCTAGTTTCCGCATAAGAAGCGGCATGCGTCCTACCCTCGTCTTGCGCGTCCTTGCCGCCCTGCTGGCGTTTCCCCTGCTGCTTCAAGCGGCCCATCCGTTTCTTTGCACTGATTCCAACGGCGGCAAGGTTGCCGCCGTCGCCGCCGATGGCACCATTCAGTGGGAATTTCCCTGCAACCATCCCCAGGATTGCTGGGTGCTGCCCAACGGAAATTTCCTCTTCTGCCATACCGGCGGCGCCATCGAGGCAGACCACGACAAAAAAATCGTGTGGGAATACAAGGCGGGCGACAAGACCGAGGTCCACGCGTGTCAGCCGCTGCCCGACGGCAACGTGATGGTGGTTGAGAACGGCCCCTGCCGGATTATTGAAATCGATCGCGCCGGCAAAATCGCGAAGGAAATCAAGCTGACGCCGCCACCCGCCACGATCAGCCTGCACGACCAGTTTCGCGGCACGCGGAAAACCAAGGACGGCCACTACCTGATTTCGCGCAAAGGCGAGCATCAGGTCGAGGAGCTCGACGCCAATGGCAAGAGCCTGCGTCGAATCTCCGTCCCTGGCGACGTCCACGAAGCGCTGCTGCTGCCCGACGGCCACCTGCTCGTCACCTGCGGCGATGGTCACAAGGTCATCGAGCTCGACGCCGCGCTCAAGACGGTTTGGGAGTTGAACGAAAACGATGTGCCCGGCAATCCGCTCCGTCTGATGGCCGGCGCCCAGCGGCTGCCGAACGGAAACACCATTCTCTGCAATTACCTCGGCCATGGTCATCTGGGCCAACAGCCCCACTTCTTCGAGATCACGCGCGACAAGAAGGTCGTCTGGGAATTCACCGACCACGTTCATTTCAAAACGATCAACCAGATCCAGCTACTCGACGTCCCCGGTGACGTCACCAAGGGCGAAATCCTCCGCTGACGGTCAGCCGGCCGGCATTACGCCGGCTTCCGCGCGAGTAATGACAAGCGCGGCCACCACCAGACAATCCGCCCGGCTTCTTCGCCTAGTTGTATCGCCGCCCGAACCCGCGGCGATACCGTGCGAACTGCCTCCAGGACGAGGGCGCGATTCTCCGCGGGCGTCGCGGCGGTCTCGAAATACCACTGCAAATCCGGCTGTTTCATCGGATCGAGTTGCGAGCGCAGTACCGTCAATCCATTCGCCTTGGTCAATGTTTCCCAAGCCTCGCGGGATAAAAAATGGCCATGGCTTGGATCGCGCCATTTCTCAACTTGGTGGAGCCATGCATCGGTCTCGGGATCGCCGTCCGGGACACTGCCGTCGATTAGCAGAAAAGATCCGCCGGGTTTCAGCACGCGCGCCACTTCAGTCGTGAAGCGCGCTGGCGAACTAAAGTGATGTGCCGCCACCCGCACCGTCACCAAATCAAAACTCCCGGACGGAAAAGGTAATTCCTCCGCCGGAAACAACCGGGTCTGAATCGAGCAACCCGCCTCTTCGACCAGCCGCCGGGCGTTTCCCAACATGCGCGGCGCGATGTCGCCCGCGGTGACCTGCCAACCCTGCTTTGCGAGGTACAGTGCCGTGTGCCCCCCACCGGTGGCAACATCGAGCGCCTGCCCGGCCGGTGGCACCGCCATCCCCGCGAGCGCCGCCGCCAAATCGCGCGTATCAGCGAGAATATGTGATTTCCCGTAGCGATCACTCTGCCGGTCAAACTGGGCCGCAGCTGCGGCCTGCGCCGTGTCGAAGGGAATTTCACTCATGCCGGCCATTGAAATTGATCTGCGCTTTTGCGCAAGCGCGCTTGGCTAGCGCTTACGAAACCAGAACTCCTGCAGTCTGCGATCGATCGCATCCGCCTCTTGAATTGTCATTCCGTGCGCAACGTCCGACCATTCTTTATCCATACCCTGCGCAATCGCGTAACACCCTCGCCCTAAATCATAGGGTGATTTGATTCACCCTCCAGCTGCGCGTTTCAGCCACTTTCCACGCTATGACCGAAATCTCCGGGCCCGCCGTGTCGGGTTGCGGCCTTGCACGCCGCTGCGCCGTCAGACATCTCAACCTTAAATGGATTGGATCGCCGCCACACTTGTTTCCGCCTTCATGCTCGGGTGCTACGACCTGTCCGCCAAACATGCGGTGCGCGACAACGCTGTGCTGCCCGTACTATTTTTTGCGAATGTCTGCAGCGCCACCGTGTGGGCCGGGCTGCACGCCTGGCCACTACTTGCGCCGGACACGCTGTCGCCCGCACTGCACGTCGCCTCGCTGACCTTTTTTCAGCATACGCAACTGCTACTCAAGTCCACCATCGTCGCTGGTTCGTGGATCTGCAGTTACTTCGCGGTCAAACACCTGCCCCTCTCCCTCGCGGCCCCAGTTCGCGCCACCGGGCCGATGTGGACCCTGCTCGGCGCCATGCTCGTGCTCGGCGAACGGCCCTCCTGGCTCGAAGGTCTCGGCATCACGATCACCCTCGCGTCATTCGTCGGAATGTCACTGGCCGGTCGTCGCGAAGGCATCCATTTTCATCGCAACAAATGGATCGGCTTTCTTCTCGGCGGGACGTTGCTCGGTGCGGTAAGCGGCCTTTACGACAAGTTCCTCCTCGGCCGGATGGGTTTCAATGCTGCCACGGCGCAATGCTGGTTCTCGATCTACCTCGCCGCCCTGTTTCTACCGCTGGCGATCGGCTGGAAGTTACGCTGGTGGTCGCGTCACGAATTTCAGTGGCGGTGGAGCATCCTCACGGTGTCGCTGTTTTTGCTCGTGGCGGATTTTTTGTATTTCGACACCCTGCGCAATCCGGCCGCCTTGGTTTCGCTCGTCTCCAGCTTGCGCCGCGGCAGCACGCTGGTTGCGTTCGCGGGCGGGCTTTTCTTTTTCCATGAAAAAAACGGCCTCGCCAAACTCCCCGCCGTCGTGGGCGTTCTCATTGGCATTGTCCTCACCATCGCGGGCTGAAATTCCAAGGTTTCATTCCTCCCCGCCGAATTTTAAGTTCGTCGCACCGGCCCTCAACCCTGAGCTTTGTGCCGCAGATACAGCTCTTCCACTTTTTTCCGCGCCCAAGGCGTTTTGCGCAGGAACTGCAGACTCGATTTGATGCTGGGATCAAAGTTGAAACAACGAATCTCGATCCGCTGACCCAGCTCGGCCCAGCCATATTTCGCCACCAGCTCGGTCAGCAACGCTTCGAGCGTCACGCCGTGCAGCGGATCTTTTGAAGTAAAATCGGGAGTCGTCACGCGACGAGTGAAGCGGCGCACGGTCCGGCGGCAATCTTTCAAAACACCGGCGCCCAACTCATCACTTGCCTCCACGGGCCATCCGCCTATCGCCTTAAGTCCAACGCCCACTCCCCATGACCCTCTACGAAAGACTCCGCGCCGATATCATCACCGCCATGAAAGCCCGCGACACCGCGACGGCCACCGCCCTCCGCACGATGGACGCCGCCATTCAGCGCGCGGCGATGGACACCAGCAAGCCGATCGACGAGGCGCTCACGCTCGCCACCTTTCGCAAGGCGGTCAAAAACCTCACCGATGCCCGCACTGAATTTGAGAAGGGCGGTCGCGCCGACCTCGTCGCCCTCAACACCACCGAGATCAATATCCTCGAGAAATACCTGCCCGCCGGCCTCGACGCCGCCAAGCTGGACGCACTTGTCAACGAGGCCATTGCCGCCACCAGCGCCACCTCCAAAAAAGAAATGGGTAAGGTCATCGGCGCACTCAAGCAGCGCCCGGAAGCGGCGCTGATCGACTTCGGCGCCGTCAGCAAAATCATCCAGGCCAAGCTGCCTTAGCCAAAAGCAGTTGGGGTCACCACGAAATACACGAATTGAACACCTTAGAGGAAAATTCCCCGACGACCTTTTATCACCAAATAGTGAAGCCCGTTTCCCTGATTCCCTTCAGGAGATATCACTCTGGGATTTCGTGTATTTGGTGTGTTTCGTAGTCGTCCTTCTGGATAGATACGGCGTTGCCTTCATGAGGCAACGAATGGTGCCCACCCTATTTGCAGGAGCCTGTTTACAGGGGATGCTTGGTGCATGGTGCGATGCTGCCTCGGAAATTCTGAATCGCCTGTAAACAGGCTCCTACATGCAGCGAATTTCTCTCGCAGCAGACCACCCAGACTGAGATTGAATCGTTTCGTCGTAGAACAAGACCCGCCGCGCAGTCCATCGTTGCAGCCCGGCCATTCGTTTGCAGCATCGTGTGGTATGTTACCCCCCGCCCGTTTCGTTTTCCGGCTCGCGGTTGCGGCCGCCGGCCTTTCCCTCCTCCTCGCGAGTCTCGCGACCACCGGTTGCGTATCCAGCGCCAAGCCCGAAGCAGCCGCATCAACCGCCACTTCCACTCAAGCTGGCGCCAATTTCGAAATCCCGGCCACCGATGAAGGCCTGCCAGGTGCGGGTCCAGTTCGCCGCGCGGATTGGTTTCGCAAAACCTGGCGCGAACGCCGCGAGTCCTTCGCCGCGAGCGCCAAACAGGATCAGGGCTCGATCATTTTTCTCGGCGACTCGATTACCCAGGGTTGGGGCGACCGGTTGAGCAGCAGTTTTCCCGGGCTGCACGTGTCCAATCGCGGCATCAGCGGCGACACCAGCCGCGGGGTGCTCGTGCGTTTGCCGGAGGATGTCCTCGCACTCAATCCGCGCGGTGTCGTGCTCCTCATCGGCACCAATGACCTCGAGGAAGCAGCCGCGCCCGAGGTGATTGCTGGCAACGTGAAGCTCATCCTGGCTTCCCTTCACGACCGCAATCCATCGATGCCAGTGGCGTTGTGCGCCGTCTTCCCCAGCTCAGCCACGAAGAAGCGTCCGCCCGAACAGATTCGACAGCTCAACAAGCTTTATCGGTCCATCGTTCGCGATCAACCGCAAGTGACGTATCTCGACACCTGGACGCTCTTCGCCGACGCCAACGGTGACGCCAAGCCGGAGGAATTCCCCGACCTGCTCCATCCCAACGCAGCCGGATACGCCAAGTGGGCCGCCGCGGTGCGTCCGCTGTTTGCCACCCTCGGTTTTCTCGATACGGAAGCCGACACTTTCCAGCCGGAGCCCGGCTTTGTGAGCCTCTTCAATGGCCATGATCTCACCGGCTGGCGCTACCTGCCCACCACCGAAGATGATATTGCCTCCGCCAAACGCTGGCAGCAGACGGACCCGGAAGCCGCCGCTTGGCCGGTCGTAAAGGAACCGGTGAGTTTCGATCACCGAAAAGTCACGCCTGACGGCCGGTTTCTGGCCAAGAACGGACGCCTCATTGTCACCACGCCCCCGGAATATCGGAAGATTCAAAAACTCTGGACGCAGCGGGAATTTCCCAGGGATTTCATCCTGAAACTCGAATTCCGCGCCACGCCCAACACCGACAGCGGCATTTATCTCCGCGGGCCGCAGCTGCAATGCCGCGATTACATGATCGCCGGTCCCTACAAACAACTGCAGCAGTACCGCGCGCAGGAATGGAACGAAATCATCGTCACGGTCAAGGACAACGTCGCCTACTGCACCTGCAACGGCGAGGTGCTGGAAGACGCGATGAAAATCCCCGCCACCGGTCCCATCGGCGTCGAGGGTGATCGCGGCCAGATGGAATACCGCCGCATCCGGATCAGCGAGCAGCCGTGACCGGGCCCGCCACGCTCACCGATATTCGATCTTCATGATTTCCAATTCGGTCTGACCCGAAGGAAATTTGAAAGGAACGCGCTGGCCGACGCGAGAATTCAACAGGGCCCGGGCAATCGGCGACTGCCAACTGACCCAGTTGCGGGTGAGATTGGTCTCATCCACGCCAACGATGCGATAAGCCGTCACTACGCCGCGAAGATCCTGAATCGTCACGGTCGCGCCAAATCTCACGCAGTCATCGGACGCCGCCGGTGGCGGCACCACCTCAGCTGATCGCAAACTTTCCTGCAAATACGCGATGCGTTGATCCACGGCCTGCAGTTCCTGCCGCGCCTCACCGTCCTGCGGTGCGGCGGCGACCAAAGGCGGCCGCCGGGCTTCCCGCAGATGAGCCAGCTCCCCATACAAGGCCCGCGAACCCTCCGCCGTCAGATAGTTTTTGGCGCCCGGACTAAGTGGGGACACCAAACGTGGGAGTTCCTGCAAGTCGCCGACCTCATCTTCCTTGGTGAAAGCCTTGCTCATGGAAACGGCTTAACGACCGGATGTTTAAAGTCGCGCCGCTCGCGCTCAGCGCCGGGTTTGGGCTTTGGTCTTCGTGGGGCTTTTTTTCACCACGGCCTTGGCGCTTCGCACCACGGCCTTTGCTTTAGACTCAGCGCGCTTTACGGCTGGCTTTACTTTCGCCTTCGCCTTGACGGCGGCCTTGGCGACTTTCTTCCCGAGCATCTTGGTCTTCTTCACCACTTGTCCGGCTTTCTTTGCTACTTTGGCGGCGACTTTTTTCG
>JANYDX010000115.1 GCA_025363395.1 Verrucomicrobiota bacterium | reverse complement strand
TCGCGGGTGACCAGCGCGGTGGGTTCCACCACCTCAATGAAAACAGCCGTCACAGATTTTGCCGGCAAGTATGGCACTCTTCCCCTGACCGTGGCTGCTTCCCGCATCGACGACCTGCTGGTTACCGCGGGTCTGCTCGACACGCGCTATCTGGTAAAGATTGGCACCCAACCCGGTGCAGTCGCTCTCGCCGGCGCCACCTGGAGTAATGCCACGGGCACTTGGGTCGCGGCGGGCGGTGTTTCCCAAGCCACGCAATCACGCATCATCTGTCTGACCTCGGCCCCCGCCGCCGTTCCGGGTGCAGCCGGTACCAATTACATGCTCGACGGTGTAACCCCTCTTCCCGCCGCCGCCTTGGTTGTTTCTGCGGTAATCACCGGTGTGACACTCAATGACGCTCGGGAACTGAGTCTAAAAATCGACGGGGATACCATGACTCAGCCCATCGGCTCGGCCTTGGCTGATACCGCTGGCAAAGTTACCTATGCCGCCCCTGGCGTGGCCGGTACCACCACGGTGTACATTTATCTCGTGCATCAATAATCGGCCGGCCCGCGGCACTAAAAATCACTTCCGTTTCCACGCGGGCTGCGGGCCAAAGCCTGCGCCCGCCTTTTTATGCCTACTGCGATTTCCCCCGCTGCTCCCAAGCGCCTCGGCGACCGGTTGCTCGACGCCGGGCTGATCAGCAGTCATCAGCTTGAACTCGCCCTGCGCGAGCAAAAGCGGACGGGCAAGCTCATCGGTGCGGTACTGCAGCAACTCGGCTTTGCCAGCGAGCAGGACATCTCGTCGTTTCTGGCGCAGGATGCACAGACCCCGACGGTGGATGTTTCAACGTTGGAGATTTCGCCGGACGCCATCGGTCTCGTCCCTTACGATTTTTGCAAGGAGGCCGGGCTCATTCCCTGCCGGCGGACAGAGGATACGCTGACGCTGGTCATGGCGGATCCGTTTAATGTGATGGCCATTGACCGGATCGAGCAAATGACCCGGCTCAGGGTGGAGGTGCTCAGTGCGCCTCGTCCGGATATTCTGGATAAACTTTCCACGGTCAACGACCGCGAGGGCTCGATCGATCAGACGATTGATGAATTGATGAAGATCGGTGATCGTCGGACTGGTGACGACACCTCGGCGCCCATGATGCGCGCCATCGAGCAGATCGTCGGTGCGGCCGTGAAGAAAACCGCTAGTGACATTCATTTTGAGCCCGACGAAAAATCGCTGCGCATCCGGATGCGCATCGACGGGGTGCTGCAAGCGTTCATGCTGGTCCCGAAGGATCTCCAGGAACCCTTCACCGCGCGCGTGAAGGTCATGGCCAATCTCGACGTTTCGGAGACTCGCCTGCCGCAGGACGGACGTTTCAGTTTCACTTTGGGGCGGCTCGAGCTCAATCTGCGCGTCTCGTGTTTGCCGACCAACTACGGCGAGAGTGTGGTAATGCGCATCCTCGACGGCAGCAATTTGCTGCTGGACGTCCAATCGCTCGGATTGCGCAAGGAGGACGAGACCCGCCTGGCCAGTGCGGTGTCACGCCCTCACGGAATTGTGTTGGTGACCGGCCCGACCGGCAGCGGCAAGACAACCACTCTTTACACCGCGTTAAACAGCGTGAACCGGCTCGAACGGGCGGTTTTCACCCTGGAGGATCCGATCGAATACCGGCTGCCGCACATCCGGCAGACGCAGGTCTCGGAAAAAATCGGCCTCAGTTTCAGCACCGGTTTGCGCACGCTTTTGCGGCAGGACCCTGACGTTCTTTTGGTGGGTGAAACCCGCGACAAGGAAACCGCGCAGCTCATGGTCCGCGCCGCGCTCACCGGTCACTTGGTCTTCAGCTCCCTGCACACGAATGATTCTTTCAGTGCGATCCCGCGCCTGATCGATCTGGGGGTGGAACCGTTTCTCCTTCCGGCCACCTTGCACGTGGTGCTGGCGCAGCGATTGGTGCGGCGGCTTTGCAAGGCCTGCAAAGAGCCGGTCGCGGACCCCGCTGCTCATTTGCGATCCTTCAACCTGCCCATTCCGACCGACGCCGAGCCGGCCTTTTGGAAACCGCGCGGTTGTCCCGTGTGCCGTAACAAGGGCTACAAAGGCCGGGTGGCGATTTTTGAAATGCTCGTGATCGACGAAGATTACACCGCGGTGCTGCACGACGGTAACGTAGAAAAACTCAAGGCCCTCGCGCGCGAGAAAAAAATGCCGCTCTTGTTTGATGACGGTTTGCGCCGTGCCTTTGCGGGCGACACTTCCCTCGAGGAAGTCTTTCGCGTGGCCTTTGCCCACTGACCATGAGCATGTATCAATACCGCGCCTACGATGCCGCCGGCAAGACGGTGACCGGTTCGCTCGAAGCGGAGAGTCTGACCGCCGTGGAGACCCGGCTCAAGAATGCGGGGATCTGGCTGTTGGAGGCCAAGGAGGGGATTGGTCTGACCCAGGTCCGTGGGAGCCGACTCACGGTCCAGCGCAGTGAACTGATCAATTATTTTGTCCAAATGTCGCTGCTGTTGCGCGCCGGTATCACGATGCCCAATGCGCTCGGACGGCTCGCGGACGATTTTAAAGACACGAAGTTCGGCCAGGTGCTGGAGACCTTGCGCGAAAAGGTGGTCACCGGGGTTCCGTTGCACCAGGCCATGGCGGAGTTTCCTAAAATATTCTCCCTTGAAGTCACGGCGATCGTGCAAGCCGGTGAAATCAGCGGCAAGATGCCCGAGGTTTTCGAAAGTCTCAGCAGTTACTTTGAATGGATCGACCAGTTGGTGGGCGATGTCCGACAAGCACTGATCTATCCGTTGATGGTGATCGGCGCGTCGATGAGCCTGGTCCTGATGCTGTTCACGTTTGTCGTGCCGAAATTTGTCGGCCTGCTTACCGATCTCAACCTGAAGGTTCCCTTGCTCACCAAGGTGGTGATGACGATCAGCAATGGACTCATACACGGCTGGCCTCTGGTGCTCGCTGTCGTCGTGGGCATCCCGATGCTGTTGAAAATCTCGCTGCGCTCCAAGGCCTTTGGCTATGCTTTTGACCGGGCCA
>JANYDX010000341.1 GCA_025363395.1 Verrucomicrobiota bacterium | reverse complement strand
GGCTCGTGCCCCAGGCCGCGCTGGTCCCCTCCGTGGCAGAGGCCGCGGGTGCGGCAGTGGACGCGGTGTTGATCTGTCTCCCGACCGGTCTGCATGCGGCCGCCGCTCTGACCGGGCTGCGTCACCGCAAACACCTTTACCTGGAGAAACCCCTCGCCACCACTCTGGCGGAAGCGCAGCCGGTGCTCGACGAGTGGCGCCGCGCCGGCGTCACGGGCATGATTGGCTTCAATTACCGGTTCAATCCGCTCTTCGTCGAAGCGAAGCGCCTCATCCATGCCGGCCGCATCGGCGATGTCCTGCATGTCAGTTCGACCTTCAGCACACCGTTGCGTCCGCTGCCGCTTTGGAAACAGGCCCGGAGCACCGGCGGCGGGGTGTTGCTGGATCTCGGGTCGCATCACTTTGATTTGCTGCCGTGGTTGCTCGGGCGGTCGGTCACCCGGGTGGCTGCGACGGTCCGGTCGATCAAGAGTGAAGACGATACCGCTGCAGTGGAGTGGCTTTGGGCGGGCGGGATCACGGGACAATCGTTCTTCTCGCTCGCGGCGGTGGATGAAGACCGGGTGGAAATCACCGGCACGGCCGGCAAGCTCGTGGTCGATCGCTACCGGTCTCCGCGGGTGCAGCTTGGATTTTCGCGGGCGGCTGCTTTTTTTCCGAGCGCATACACTTTCGCGCGGTTGCGCAGCCCGGGCCATGAGCCATCCTACGCTCACGCCCTCGGGGAATTTTTCGCGGCCATCCGGGCCGGACGCCCGGGTTCTCCCGACTTGGCGGACGGTTACCGGAGCTTGGAACTCGTCTGTGCCGCGGAGGAGTCGCGTGGGTGACGCCCCGGCCATGTCTGTCATCGTGGTCACCCCGGATTGTTTCGCGACGATTCGGGCGGTGCTGAAACATCTGCGTGACCAAACCGTCCGCGACCAACTGGAGATCGTGATGGTCGCGCCGAGCATCGAAAAACTGGCTGCCGATCCGGAAATGTGGCGCGACTTCTCCTGCGTCCGGGTGGTTGAAGTGGGCCAGTCCGCCAGTATCTCGGCCGCGAGGGCCGCGGGTGTGCGCGGGGCGGCGGCGGCGATTGTGGCGCTGGTGGAGGACCATTCGTGGCCGCAGCCATTCTGGGCGGAAAAGCTCATTGCGGCGCACCGGCAGTCCTGCGCCGCCGTCGGTCCGGTGCTCGTCAATGGCAATCCCGAGTCGCTGACCAGCTGGACGAATCTGCTGATCGAATACGGTGCATGGATCGATCCTGCGGCGGGCGGCGTCCAATCGCACCTCCCGGGCCACAACAGCAGTTACAAGCGCGAGCTGTTGCTGGATTACGGCGACCGGTTGGAATCGATGCTCGAGGCGGAGAGCGTGCTGCACTGGGATCTGCGCGCGCGCGGGCACGAACTGTGGCTCGAGGCAGAGGCCAAGACGGTGCACTACAATTTTTCGCGGGTCGGTCCGTCGCTGCACCTGCGGTTTTGCATTGGCCGGATGTTTGCCTCGGCGCGCGTGAGGGGCTGGCCGCTGGCGAAGCGGCTCGGTTATACGCTGGCCGCGCCCGCGATTCCGGTGCTGCGCTTCGGCCGGATTGTTAACTTGCTGCGACTCCCGGGCCGGCCGCGGCACCTGCTGCCCCGACTTGCGCCTTTGCTGTTGCTCGCGCTGGTGATCGACGCCACGGGTGAATTCATGGGCTATCTCACCGGCCCCGGCCGGGCGGGGGAGAAATTGAATGACATTGAATTCGACCGGTCGCGCAACCTGAACCCCGCCGACCGCCGGCAGTTCGCGGAGGCCTCCCGATGAATCCCGACCTTTCCGTGATCCTAGTCACTCGGGGTGACTTGACGGTGTTGCGTCTCGCCCTCGGGTTCCTCGCCGCGCAAACGGTTCGCGAGCGGATGGAAATCATCGTGGCTGCCCCGCGGGAGTTGCCGGCGGAGGATGGCATCCGGGTGGTGGTGGTGGGCGAGATCAAGACGCTGGCGGGCGCGCAGGTGGCGGCGATCCGGCACGCCCGCGCCCCGGTGGTGGCGCTCGGGGAAGACCACTCGTTTCCCGCGCCGGATTGGGCGGAAAAACTGCTCCAAGCCCACAGCGCGGGACATGCAGCCGTCGCCCCGCTGCTGCTCAACGGCAACCCCAATACGCTCAGCAGCTGGGCCAATTATCTCCTGCATTTCGGCCGCTTCGGCGATCCGGCGGTGGCGGGAGTGGTGGAGTGGCTTCCTTGGCACAATACTTCCTACAAGCGCGATATCCTGCTCGGCTTCGGTGATCAGCTCCCGTTGTTCATCGCCGTGGAAGGGCTGTTGCATGAAGCGTTGCGGGCGCAGGGGCACACCCTTTTTCTGCATGCCACCACCTCGACCCGGCACATCAATTTTTCACGCTTCGGGCCGTTCCTGATTCAGACTTTCTGTGGCGGACATCTTTTCAGTGCGGCGCGGGCGCGCCATCAACGCTGGCCGTGGACGAAGCGACTGCTCTATGCGGCGGCAACGCCTTTGATTCCAGTGGTGCGCGGCGTTCGGATTCTCCGCGACATCGCGGCCCGCCCGCAGCAGCGCCCGCTGTTGCCGCAGGTAATCCCGCTGCTGGCGGCGGGTTTGGCCGCGCACGCGCTGGGGGAGATGTATGGCAACCTTTTCGGCCTGCGCGGCGCGGAAGAGAGGTATCTGATTTATGAAACCGACCGGCTGGGCCACGTCACGGCAGCGGACCGGCGGGAGTTAACCGGCTCATGAAACCACGCGACCGCGGTCGGGATTTACTTGATGGGACCCTGTGGGGGTTTCTGGCGGAATCACTTTTCCCGCTCACCGGTTTGCTCACCGCGTCATTTCTTACACGCCGTTTGCTACCGGAAGGGTATGGCGTGTTCACGCTGGTGGCATCGCTGGTGGCGTGGGTCGAGTGGACGGTGACGTCGGTTTTTTCGCGGACGACGCTGAAGCTCATCGCTGAAGCGGAGGACTGGCGGCCGCTGGGCACCACACTCGTCCGCTGGCATCTTTATCTGGGCGTCGTGGCTGCGGCCGGAATTGCGGCCCTCGCGGGGCCGCTGGCTCAATTACTCGGCGAGCCGGAGATGACGACGTATCTTCGCTTGATGGCGCTGGAAATTCCGCTCTTCAGCGTGGCGCAGGCGCACCGCAATATCCTAACTGGCACCGGTGGATTTCGCCAGCGCGCGGTGACCAGCGTGTGGCGCTGGACGGCGCGGCTCGTTTTCATCGTCGTGCTGGTGCAGCTGGGATTTTCGGTGACCGGCGCCATTGTCGGAAATCTCGCGGCTTCCCTGGTTGAGCTGATCGTCGTGCGCTATTATTGCCATCCGCCGCTCGTGAGTGCGACGCCATTTCCGGCGAGTCGGCTGACCGATTATGCGGTGCCCCTGTTCGTCTCGACCTTGTGTATCCGCCTGTTCGACGTGCAAATTCTGCTGATGTTAAAGCTGTGCGGTGGGACCGCCGCGGAAGTTGGGCTGCTCGGTGCGGCGGCGAACCTGGCGATCCTGCCACGCTTGTTTACGCTGTCGTTCACGCCGCTGCTGGTCGCCACGCTCACGCACCTGCAACGTGACGGTCAGGTGAAGAAGGCGCGGGATATCTGTCGCGATTCGCTGCGCCTCGGTTTTTTCCTGCTGCCGGTGGCGGGCCTGACCGCGGGCGCCGGCGGTGAGATCACGCGCTTCATTTTTGGGCGCGGATTTGAGGCGGCCGGGATATTGTTTGCCTGGCAGATTTTCGGGGTCGTGGCGCTGGTCGTGTTGAACACCTGTGCGTCCATTCTCACCGCCACTGATCGTCCGGCCCAAATCCTTTATTTCGCCCTGCCGCTCGTCATGGCGGGTGCGGTGGCCAATCTCCTCGTGATCCCGCGGTGGCGGGCGGAGGGAGCCGTCATCGCGATGACCGGCTGCGCGACGTTTGGAGCCGTCGTCGCGCTGGTGGTGGTGGGGCGGACGCGGCAGATCTGGCCTTCGTTCGTTTCGCTGGCACGGAGCGCGGTGATCACGGCGGGCGTATTCGCGCTCTCCGTGCATTGGCCGGTGGCGGGCGCGTGGTTGCTGCTCAAGCTCACTTTGCTTTTTGCGTTCGCGGTGGGAAGTTTTTTTCTGCTGCGGGAATTTACCCCGCGTGAAGTTGCGCTCGCCCGATCATTTCTCCCATGGAACCGTTCTGCTCCATCATAATTCCGACGCGCGATCGTCCCCGGCAGCTGGCCGCCTGCCTTGCGGCTCTGGCGCAGCTCGATTATCCGCGTGACGGGTTTGAAATCGTGGTGGTGGACGATGGCAGCGAAACCCCGGTGGTGGCTTCCGGTGCGCGGGTGATCCGGCAGCCAAACGCGGGACCCGGCGCCGCCCGCAACACCGGCGCGCGTGCTGCGAGCGGAGAATTCCTGGCGTTTACCGACGACGATTGCGCGCCGGCGCGGGATTGGTTGCGACAGGCGGTCAGCCGGCTCACGGTAAATCCCGATCATCTGGTGGGCGGCCGGATTCGAAATTCCCTGACGACGAATGCTTGTGCGGAGGCCAGCCAGATGCTGGTCAGCTATCTCTACGAATATTATAACACGGGCCGGCATGGGCCGAGTTTTTTCACTTCAAACAACATGGCGGTTGGGCGCGAATTGTTTCTGCGCGTCGGTGGCTTTGACCCCGCATTACCGCGGGCCGCGGGTGAAGACCGGGAACTCTGCGACCGCTGGCTCCAACTCGGCTACCGGCTTATTTACGCCCCCGATATGCTCATCCAGCATGCGCATGGCCTGACGTTGCGGCGTTTCTGGCACCAACATTTCAACTACGGTCGCGGGGCGCACCACTATCATGTCATCCGCGCCCGGCGCCGGGCGGAGCCTCTTCGGATCGAGCCGCGGGCGTTTTACTTCAACCTGCTGCGTTTTCCCTTTACGCAAACCCGTGGGGTGCGAGCCCTGCAACTTTCCGCTCTCATTTTTATTGCGCAGGCCGCCAATGCGCTCGGCTTCTTCTGGGAACGATGGAAAAGATAGCCCCGGCACTCTCGGTCATTCTCACCACGCGGAATGGTTTCGAAGTTTTGCGCACGACGATTCGCCATCTCACCGCGCAAACGATCGCGCGGCAACTGGAGTTGGTCATCGTGGCCTGTTCGCGCGCCCAGCTTTGCGCCGACGAAGCGGCTCTGGAAGGATTGGGGAGTTGGCAGATCGTCGAAGCAGGTGCGGTCCATTCAGTCGGCCAGGGAAACTCGCTGGGCATCCACGCCGCCCGGGCGCCGGTGGTGGCACTGGCGGAAGATCACGCCTTTCCCGCACCGGACTGGGCTGCCGCGTTGATTCACGCCCATGCGCAGAGCTGTGTCGCGGTGGGCCCGGTGGTTTACTGTGGCAACCCGGTCAATCAGATCAGTTGGGCGGATCTGCTCATTGGCTACGGACCGTGGCTCGCACCGGTGGCGGGCGGGCCGGTCGGGTTTTTGCCCGGACACAATTCCAGTTACAAACGTAAGGTGCTTCTCGCGTATGGCGACCGGCTCGCCGGGATGCTGGAGGCGGAGACGGTGTTGCATTGGGATCTGCGCGCCCATGGTCACATCCTGTTGCTCGAGCCCGCTGCCCGGGTCTGGCATGTTAATTTTTCACGGTGGGACGTGTGGATGGCGGTGCAGTTTCATGCCGGCCGGGTTTTCGCCGCGTCGCGCGCCGCCAACGAACATTGGACGTGGGGCAAGCGTCTGTTTTACGGCGCAGCTTCGCCGCTGATTCCCATTGTCCGGTTCGCACGCATCCTTTCGCCAGTCCACCGGCTGCGGCGATGGTCGGCGGCGCCCGTTGTGCTGATTGGACTGGTGCTTGATGCCTGCGGTCAACTGTGCGGATTCACCGCCGGAGTGGGAGGGTCGCAGAGGATGCTGCCGCTGTATGAATTCAACCGGGTGGGCGTCAACCAGCGCGGCCGCCGCGCTTGGCAGGAATGAGCACCGTAATTTTGCCGCGGTTGGACGTTGGAAAAAGCGCGGTGCACGCGCGCGGCAATTCCACAATTTGAAATCGGCACTCTGTGCTCTCCGAAGCCTCGCAGTATTGTGGGGTGTAGGGGCTGAAAAAGCTCAGCTGGTAAGTGCTATGATTTTGTTGTCCCAGCATTTTCGTCGTTCCAGCGATGGACGTTCAGCCCGACATATTTATTGTCTTCCTTGTGCTTGTGTCCGTTTTGGGTTGTTTCGGTTGTTGTTTGCGCTTCAGTCACAGCCTTGTGGCTTTTGTCTTTCATCGGGTGAATGGCTTAGGGGACAAGCACACTTTTCTTTCCGCGCCTTGAGCACACAGCGATAGTTTCTAGGCTGCTACTCTCCGAACCAATTTATGAAAACGAACATTGTAGCCGGAAGTGAAACTGCTCGGCCTTTCCTGCCGGCAAAAAACTTTGACCTTTCGAAGAGCTTTTACGAAGCCTTGGGGTTTGTAAAAGAGCTTGATGGTGAAGTGGCGATCTTCCGGATCGGGGCCAGTGGCTTTATCCTCCAAAACCATTTCCAAAAGGACTGGGCTGAAAATTTCATGATGCAGCTCATGGTGGACGACCTAGACGCGTGGTGGACTCACCTGGCTTCGCTGGATCTCCCTAAGAAATTTGGTGTGCCTGCACCTAAAGCGCCGGCGCTCCAGCCTTGGGGGCTCCGGGTCGCTTACATTGTCGATCCGTCCGGGGTGCTTTGGCATGTCGCTCAGCGCCGCCCCAGCGTTAGGCATGACGAATAAAAGAGAAGAGGATCGGCCAACCCAGAAGGTTCGGTGGAGCGAAGCTGACACAGGACCCTTGATGAACAAGCCGGTCACGAGTAAGTTTCGACGCCCGTCCGCGATTTATACGGATGGGGTGTGGGGCTAGGGTGAGGCCGGTGCGTGTAACGTGGTTTTCCGGGTTAAGAAAGAATGGAGTGCGATGGGATATCTCGCGTTGGCATTTTCTATTCCAGTGCTGTCTGGATTCGCTTCTTTCATTAATTTTGAAGAAATTGATTCCGGATGACGCAGAGCCGGTCCTGCAATCCACTGTCAGTGAAGAAAACTTCCGTTCGCCAAGAGTCTGCCCGGGGCAGCTTCGCGCCCCTCGGGCTACATCCAACCGTCCGCGCAAAAAAGACTTTATGAACCGCGCAGCGCCAGCCAGCCGTAGAGCAGGCCGAAGGCAATGAAGAGGGCGCTGAGCGCGTGGTAGCCGATCTTGAGCCATGGCCCGTTTAGATGCGGCCGGTGGTCGTAATAAAGCTGCACGCCCAGCCGGATGATCCAGAAGAGCGCGATGTAGCCGTTGACCGCGCGCGCCAGCGATGTGCCGGAGCACAGGTCCCGCGCACAAAACAAACTGACGAGTCCCATCGCGATGATCGTGCCCGTCGTGTAGTAGTGGTAAACCTGGCCCATTTGCCGCAGGAGTTTCGACACCCGTTCGAGCGCTTCATGCCAGCCCAGATGAATGGGCGCGTAGATAATGGCGCTCAATGAAATTAAGTGCGCCAGTCCGGCGAGCCGCACGAGTTGGATATCCCAGGAATTCATCGCGCCGTGGTGGTTGTTCTGTGGGCAGCCCCGCCTGCAATCGAGGAATGGGTCGAAGGGGGCCGCGCGAAAAGTCCCGCACGCATGAAGGCCGTAGGGCAGATTGATCGCACGGGTTCATCTGTTCCAACGGTGGCATAACGGCAACCGTCATCTGGATGGGGTGGAACCACCATTTGCACCATTTGTCTGGATAGTGCGGCGCAATTATTGCAATCTGTCGCATCCCACCCCCCGCCGTGTACGTATATTTAGGGAATAAGCTTTGCGCCTGTGCGCTCTCACCCGAAGCCAGCCTGCTGGCCTAGACTCATCCACTTTCAATCCACACTGACGGCAAGGTGCCGGCAGGGCAGGATCGGAAAATAGAAAAACCAAAATCCCAGATCAAATGAACAAATCCACTCGTCTCCTCGTCACTGCTGCAGCCATGGCCGGTCTTTATTCCGGCGCGCTCGCCAGCAAATCCTTCGCTTCGTCCAATGCGGGCACCCAGATCAAAGCCGATGAAAAAGCCACGCATGATTGCAAGGGCAAGAATGCTTGCAAAGGTCAGGGCGGCTGCGGCGGTAGCGACAACGGCTGCAAGGGCAAGAACTCCTGCAAGGGCCATGGTGGCTGCTCGACTGCGGAAAAGAAGTAATCGTTTTTCACCATCCGGCCGGACCCCTTGGGAGACTGGCCGAATTGCTTTCCGGAGGCCGGCTTTAATACCGGCCTCCTTTTTTAGGCGGACACTTGGCGTCAGGCCGGGCTTTATGCGCGGCAATCAGCCTTTGAATGTCGGGACTACGCCACGACGTACAAAAGCGGGTCCGCCACCGACAAAAATTGAACTGACCTCGCGTTGCTACTCCCGGGGGTCTTTACTTTTCACCGCCCGGCCGCACGCTGCGGTCCGTCCGGCCAGTTTGCCTTCCTTCCATGCCTGCCAATTCTTTCAACGGCCACACCGACTACGGAATCGGCATCGGCCTGCGTGTCCCGCATTACGCGCACATCCTCGAAAAAAAACCGGTCGTCGACTGGTTCGAGATCATTTCCGAAAATTTCATGGTTGATGGCGGCCGTCCGCTGCAGGTGCTCGACCAGATCATGGAACAGTACCGCGTCGTGCAGCATGGCGTCTCGATGTATTTTGGCTCGGCCGACAAGCCTGACCGTGCCCATCTGAAAAAACTGAAGGCGCTCGTGAAGCGCACGAAAACTCCCTGGCTTTCCGACCACCTCTGCTGGGGCAGTGTCGACGGCACCTACACCCACGACCTGCTGCCGATGCCTTATACTTTCGCCTCGGCGAAGCGCACGGCGGAAAAAATCCGCCAGATCCGCGACTACCTTGAAGTGCCGATCTGCGTGGAGAATGTCAGCAGCTATGCCGAGTACCATGTGTCGGAGATGAGCGAGTGGGAATTTCTTTCCGAGGTGGTCGAGCGCGCCGACTGCGGAATTCTCCTCGACGTGAACAATATCTACGTTTCCGCGAAGAACCACGATTTCAATCCCTACGATTATATCAACGGCGTGCCGCACCACCGCGTGGGCCAGATGCACGTGGCCGGTCACACCAAGTTCGAGAAATACATCCTCGATACGCACGATCACCCCGTGCTCGACCCGGTGTGGAAGCTTTACGCCCACGCCACGAAACTCTGCGGCGTGACCGCCACCCTGCTGGAGTGGGACGACAAAATCCCCTCGTTCGATGAAGTGCATGACGAGGCGCTCAAGGCGAACGAGTTCATCGACGGGGCGAAGAAAGCAAAAAACTCGAAACGCGCGGCGAAGGCCGGTGCTCCGGTCGCATCCTCTTAACCGTTTCTTGCTTGAGCTCATTCTTGGAGTGAAGGATTAGGAGAACGAGAATGAGAATGATCTAAAATGCCCCGTTCAATTTCATCCATTCGCGCCACTGGGCTCAAGGCCCCTCCAAAACATGCGCCGCGTCGACTGGCGTCGACGAATGACGTGGTGAAACTGCAGCGGCTGATGACGCATATCCTGATCCGGCCCCTCACGAAAAGTGACGGACTGCAGCCGGTGTGGATCGATGGTCGGCCGATGACGGAGGTGGCCGAGGAGTTCATCAAGCCCAACGACCGGCTCAGCGCCTTTGAGCGGCTCCAGCTTTATAACCGGATGTATTGGTTCCGGCTGATCGACATCATGCACGACGACAACCCGGGGTTGCGCGCCGTGCTCGGAGATAAAAAATTTACGCGGCTGATCGAGGCTTACCTGGCAAAATATCCCTCGCGCTCCTTCACGCTCCGCAATCTATGCTCCCGGCTCGGCCAGTTCATCCGCGAGGAGTCGCGCTGGACGGCGCCGCACACCGCCCTCGCCACCAACGTGGTCCGCTTCGAGTGGGCGCAGACGGTCGCGTTCGACGAGGCCCAGCTCCCGGTGCTGTCGGCTGCTGAGATCGCCCGCACACCGCCCGTGCGTCTGCGGCTCCGGTTGCAACCCTACATTACCCTGCTGGCGCTCGATTACCCCGTGGACACGTACGTGGTGGCCGTGAAACAACGCAACGCTTTGCGCACCGAGGCCAGCAATGCCGTGGACAAAGTTCGTGAGGCCAAGCAGAGCAAGTATGTGGCCCGCCCGCGGCGGGAGCGCATCTACGTGGCGGTGCACCGGCTGGACAACTGGCTTTATTACAAGCGGCTCGGCCGGCCCGCCTTTCTCATCCTCCAGGCCATCGCGGCCGGCCAGACGCTCGATGACGCCGTCACAGCCGGAGGTCGCCGCGTGAAACCGGAACAAGTGGGCGGCTGGTTCGCGATGTGGATGGAACTCGGCTGGCTCTGCCGGAAGAAATGAATTTTGATGGCCTCGGAATGAAATCGTTTTCCATGCAGACGGATTGCCCTCACCCCGTGTCGCATCATTCCCGCGGGGTGAGGGCACCCCGCCCACATCGGATCAGATAGAAGGCCTTCGCCCAACGGAATAAATCTCCCACCCACAACTCCCACGCCCATGAACATTCGCTCCCTGCTCGATAAGCTTGATTGTATCGCCTCGTATCTGCAGTCGCCGCTGCTGCTCGTCATCCGCCTCTACTGGGGCTGGCACTTTGCCCAATCTGGTTGGGGCAAGCTCCACAATCTCGAGAAGACCACGGGGTTTTTCGAATCGATCCACATCCCGATGCCGAAGCTCAATGCCATCATGGCAGGCGCGGTCGAATGTGGCGGCGGCGTCCTGCTGGCCCTCGGGCTGTTTGCGCGGCCCGTCTCGATTCCACTGATCTTCACGATGATCGTGGCGTACGTCACCGCGGACAACGAGGCCCTGCACGCGATCACCAGCGATCCCGATAAATTTGTCAGCGCCGCGCCGTTTCTTTTCCTGCTGGCCTCGGTCATTGTGCTGGCTTTCGGTCCGGGGAAACTTTCGCTCGACGCCTTGTTCTTCCGGAAATCCGCGTCCAGCAAGTGATCCGGCACGTAACAGGGAACATGACCTTGTTGCGCTCCTGTTGGTGTGTCCTGCTGCTCACCGGGGCGGTGATTTTCGCCGCGCCGGCTGAGGTTCCTTCGGCCCCAATCGTCTGGCATGGGTGGTCGGACGAGGTGTTTGCCCAGGCGAAGCGGGAAAATAAATTTGTCCTCCTGGATCTGGAGGCGGTGTGGTGCCACTGGTGCCACGTGATGGCCGAGACGACTTACCTCGATCCAGCGGTGGTGCGGTTGATGAGCGACCGCTACCTCGCCGTCCGCGTCGACCAGGATTCTCGTCCAGACCTGGCCAATCGCTACGAAGACTACGGGTGGCCCGCCACCGTGATTTATGCTCCCGACGGCACCGAGATCGTGAAGAAGCAGGGCTACATCGAGCCGCGAGGCATGGTGCGTTTGTTGCAGGCGGTGATTGACGACCCGTCGCCCGTGGCCGCACAAAATGTGAATCACGACAACGCGGTCGCGAGTGAAACCGTGCTCTCCCCCGAGCGACAGGCCGCATTGCGGGCGACGTGGCTCGCCGGGTACGACGACAAGGAAGGCGGGTGGGGCTCCAGTCACAAGTACCTCGACGTCGATACCATCGAGTACGCGTTGCGGCTGGCGGCCCGCGGTGATGCCCGGGCGGCGCAAATGGCGCGCGACACGCTGCGGCTCCAGCGCAAGCTCGTCGATCCAGTCTGGGGCGGCGTGTACCAGTATTCCGCGGGCGGCACGTGGGACGAGCCACATTTTGAGAAAATCATTTCCATTCAGGCCGACAATCTTCGCGCCGGTGCGATGGCTTATGCGCAGTGGGGCGATCCGGCTTACCTGGAAACCGTTCGTGCCATTCACAATTATCTGCGCACTTTCCTCACCAATCCCGACGGGGTGGTGTACGTCAGTCAGGACGCGGACCTCGTGCCGGGCGAGCACAGCGCGGATTATTTTTCGCTCGATGATGCCGGGAGGCGCGCGCGGGGGTTGCCGAGAGTTGACCAGCATATTTATGCGAGGGAAAACGGCTGGATCATTAGTGCGCTCGCGCAACTGGCCGCGGTTACGGGAGACGCCGGGTATCGCGCCGAGGCCGAGCGTGCGGCGCGATGGGTGAACGAGCATCGCGCGCTCGGTGAGGGTGGATTCCGCCATGATGAACGCGATGCCGCCGGACCTTATCTCGGGGATACCCTGGCGATGGGACGTGCATTTCTTGCGTTGCACCAGTTGACCCAGGATCCGCAATGGCTGGGCCGCGCCGAGGCGGCGGCAAAATTTATCGAGGCCCACTTTCGGCGCGTGGATGCGGCGGGTTATGCGGCGAGCGAGCCGCGTCAAAATGTGCTGCCGGCGCCGCGGCCGCAATTTGACGAGAATCTGAATCTTGTGCGGTTCACGACGGCGCTCGCGCACGTCACGGGCCGGGCCGACTATCGCACGATGGCCGAGAACAGTCTGCGCTGGTTGTTGGCGGCCGGGGTGACGGACAACCGCGGATTTTCGGTGGCCGGTTTGTTAGTGGCGGAGGAAGAGGCGAGGACCGATCCGGTCCACGTCATGATTTTGGGCGGGAAGGACGACCCGGTCGCGCAGGGAATGTTTGCCGCGTCCTTGCGGCTGCCCGACCAGCACAAACTGGTCGAGTGGTGGGACCGCCGCAGTGGACCGCCGCCGCGCGGCGAGGATATTTTCCCGGAGCTGCCGCAAGCTGCCGCGTTTCTGTGTGCGAATGGCGCGTGTTCGTCCCCGCTCGGGAGTGTGGCCGCGCTGGAAAAGCGGCTCGCGCAGCTCGCCGTTGCGCCCGTGAAATCCACGCATGGCGCCGCTGCCGCTCAAAACTAACTTTGTTGCTAACCTTGAGCCGCGGTGACCTCGCTGCGGTAGGCTCGCGGACCACAGCGATATGCCGCGAACTTGGCTTACCCCAAATTACGCTTTGACCACCTTGGTGCCGGCGAGGAGGTCGTGGAGGCAGCGGCGGTCGTCGCGGAAAATGAAAAATATATCCGTCAAAGTGTAGGCCAGGCCAAGGAAGGGGATGGCGCCGATCAGGCCGTTGACGAAGGCGCGCAACAGAAAGGCCTTCACGAAGCCGGGATTGGCTTCGTCGTCGAAATTCACGATTTTTATGCCTAGTAATTTTTTCCCGATGGACTGGCCGCGCGTGGTCAGCAGGTAAATCTGGATGCCCATGAGGACCAGCACACCGAATCCCAACACGCCAAAGCCCGCGAGCAACAGGGGCGTTTGCGCCATGTCGGTGTTGGTGAAAAATCCGGCGGTCAGCATTACGCAGAAACCGGGCAGCAGGAAAATGCCGCCGATGATGTTATCCAAAAGAATCGCGCCGAGCCGCAGCCAGCGGCTAGCTGGTTCGAGTTCCAATGTCGCGGTGGCGTTTGCGCCCGGCAGGACTGGAACGCCGGAGGGGAACACGGTTTGGGGAGGAGCGCTGCCGCTTGTGCCCAGCTGGCTGACCTCGGGGAATTCGGCCAGGGTTTTCCATTCGGTTTCGCCGTCGCGTCTGGCTTTGGTTTGCAGATTGGCCCGTCCCGCCGCGATCCATTCGTGCAGTTTTCCGGCGGTGACCGGTCCGTATTCTTTTCCGTCTGCGCCTAGGATGGTAAACATGGGATGAGCGTGGTGGCTGTGAGGGCGACGTCAACGTCGGTCACTCGTCGCCAGGTTTCTCGCGAATTCGCTGGCGGAGGCTCTTCGTTAGTTTTTTCATCTGTGAGCGGTGCTGCTGTTGCGCGGGACGGTCCACGCGGCGGGATTGGTGCACCGTCGCTCGCTGGAGGCGCAGGTATCCCTGCCAGCGCAGCAGATCCAGTGAGCCGTCGTCGAGCGCCGCTCGCACCGCGCAACCCGGTTCCACGGTGTGCTGGCAATCGCGAAATTTGCAGCGCGAAGCGATAATCGCCACATCCTCGAAGGCTCCGGCGAGGCCGGCACTGGCCTCCCAGGGCTGGATCTCCCTCATGCCCGGCGTGTCGATGATGATGGCGCCGTCGGGCGTGATGAGGAGTTCGCGCTGGGTCGTCGTGTGCCGGCCCTTGTTGTCCGCCTCGCGCACCTCTTGGGTGAACTGTACTTTTTCACCCATCAGGCGGTTGATGAGCGTGGATTTGCCGACGCCGGATGAACCCAGCAGTGCGATGGTCCGGCCCGGCAGGAGATAGGGCGCGAGGGCTTTGAGGCCGCGGCGCGTCTGCGCACTGATCACAAGGACCGGAACGCGCGGGGCGATGTCCGTGATCGCGCGGCGCATCTCCTCTACATCATCGGAAATATCGGCTTTGTTCAGGATCACGACCGGCTCCGCCCCGCTCGACCAGGCGGCGGCGAGGTAGCGTTCGAGGCGGTGCAGGTGATGGTTGCCGTCGAGCGAGCTCACGAGGAACACCGTGTCAACATTGGCGGCCACGACCTGTTCGAGGATTTCCATGCCGGCGGCGAGGCGGGAAAATTTGGTGCGCCGGGGCAGCACCGCGTGAATGGCCACGCGCTGGGCGTCGCCGGGCTGGGGAGTGACCGCGACCCAGTCGCCGATGGCCGGGTAATCGGCGGGGGCCTTGGCCGAATGAATGAATTTACCGCTGCATTCGCCGAGCCGGGCACCGGCTTCGCCAGTCACTTCACAATAGCCTTTCAACTCGAGCGTGACGCGTGCCGCCACGCAGCCTTCCGCCGCATGGGGCGAGAAGGCGTGGGCGAACGAGTCATTCCAGCCGAGTTCGGCAAGCGTCATCCCGACCATGGTTGCGCCCCGTTGGTCGCGGTTGCAACGCCTCGTTTCGGACGCGCTCCGACGCGGCGGGGGGGCGGCCTCAAAAATCGGGGGACTCAGCACGTGCTCAGGACTTCCACTGACAGGTATAATCTTGCCTCAATCGCGGGTGATCTTCTTACCTAGCGGGCTCAAATTGTGTGCTGCTTGTGACTATTCCCCCCGATCAACCAACCAACGTGACGCCAGCCCTGCTGGCCATTGCCCCGGGATTCACCGCCCTAATTTTCATCCTTAAACAGCCATGACCAAAAAACTAGCTTCTGCACTTTTTCTTCTCCTCTTAAATTCCCGTGTCGCGCTGGCCCAGCCCGACGCGCCGGCCACCACCACGGTTAAGACAAAAACCTACGATCAGGACGGCAAGACGATGACGGAGCGCACGCTCACCACGGTGGTGAAGGAAGAAGCGGCCAAGCCCCCCAAACCGTCCGAGTATACGGTGGCGATTTTTGTCGCTAACCGCGCCGGCAAAGTCGGCGACTCCGAACTCGGCGCTTTGGAGGACTACATCACGGCGCGCGTCACGGGACTTAATGTGCATGTCATCAGCGGCGAAACCGCCCTCAATGCGGTGGCCAGCATGGCACCTGGCGCCAAGGAAAATGCACTCGACGCCCAGCTCGCCCAGAGTACTTCGGCGGTGCGGCTGGCCCAGACGCTGAGCGCCACGCACTTGTTGCAGGTCACGCTGAGCGGTTTCGATTCCAATAAAAAATTGATCGACGCATATGGCGTTAAAACGACGAATGATGAGCGCACGGTGCGCGTCACCTACAAGATTCTCGATGGCACGACCGGCGGCAGTCTCGCGGCCGACACGGTCCGCGTCAGCAAGACCTACCAGCAGGCCGAGGGTATGAGCGAGGAACGCTCGAGCGTGTTGAATGATCTCCTCGACGAGGCCGCGGAGAAAGTCGCGGCCAGCTTGAAACGCCAGATTGATCGCGGGCGCATCACGACTTCCGCTGCGCAGGGTTTGGTGACAATCACGCTGACCACCGAACTGACGGACGTCTTCGTGCCTGATGTCCGCATCGGACCCGAAAACACGGTCAATATTTCCGAAAGCAAGTTCAAGGTGTCTGCCCTCGCCGCCACCGTGGAAATCGACGGCATCGCGGTCGGCACCGCACCGGGTCAGCTCGAAGTCAAAGCCGGCCTGCACAAGCTCCGCGTGGTGCGCGAGGGATTCAAGCCGTGGGAACGCACGGTGAACTTCACCAACGGCCAGAAGCTCAACGTCGGCCTCGAGATGAGCGAAGCCGGCTACGCCCGCTGGACGGAAGCCACGGCATTCATGAACGAGTTGAAGAACGGCGCCAAACTCACTGATGCCCGAGTTAAAGAGCTCGAAGGCAGGGCCAAGATGTTTGAAAACAGCGGGTACAAGGTGAACAGCTCGCAAGGCGTCAAGACCTTGGTGGGCGGTTTGCATTCCCTCTTTGATTTCTAAATCGACCGGTCGAACCACTCGTAATTCAAAAATATTTTCCGCCATGAAATTAGGACGCATTACCCTTCTCCTCACCGCCGCCGCCCTGCTTTTCGCTCCTGCCCTCCAGGCTCAGGACGCTCCCGGCAAAAAGAAAATCGCGATCACGAAGATCACCGCCACGGACGCGGTCGGCAAACGCATGAGCAAGCAGGGCGTGGGCCTTTCGCTCGACAGCGTGCTCGAGGCGCTCGATTCCCAGGTTTATGACCGCATCCTCAACACCAAGCGCTTCGAGGTTCTTGAACGCTCGGACGCGGATGCACTGGCCAAAGAGAGTGCCGCCGCCGGTCAGGCTTTTGCCTTCAACAAGGCGGACTACATCCTCACGATCCGCGTCGACTCGTTCAATGATCGCATGGAGGAGCGCAAGCTCGCCTCCCTCGGCAAGACGATCCGCGCGCGAACCATCGAGCTCTCCGCCGTAGCCAAAATCACCGAGGTCTCGACGCAGCGCGCTATCGCGAGCACGAATTTCAAAATTTTAAAACGCGATTCTGAAAACCGCTCGGAGAACACCAGTCAGCGCGTGGGCGAAGGCTCGGACGACCTCCTCATCCAGGCCGTCGGCGAGATGGCGCAAAAAATCGCCGGCCGCGCCGCCGAGGTCATTTCCCCGGCGCGCATTATCGGCAAGCGGGACAAGATCGTGACGATCAACCGCAACGACCAGTCCGGCATCAAGGTTGGCCAGACTTGGGAAGTGTTTGTGCTCGGCGACGAAATGGTCGATCCCGACACCGGCGACAAGAGCCGCGAGGAAGTACTCGTGGGCAAAGTGAAGGTGACGCGCGTCACCCCGCAGAATTCCCAGGCCGAAGCCGTTGAAGACACCGGCATCGATAAAGGCGCGATCGTCCGTCTGAAAGACGACGTCGAGTCGGAGCAGTAAACGCAGGCGCGAC
>JANYDX010000545.1 GCA_025363395.1 Verrucomicrobiota bacterium | reverse complement strand
CATCTGGATGCCCGAAGCTGTTTCGATGCGCAACTCGGCGCCAATGCCGTCGCGGTTGGGGGCCTGACCCGCGAGCTTGATCATCACGCGATGGCCGGACGTGTTGTCATTGTGCACGATCGTCGGCGGCTCATTGCAATTGGCGTACACGAGATCGAGATTGCCGTCGTTATCGAGATCGGCGACCGCGCAGCCAAAAGCGATGGTGGATTCATCCAATCCCCACGCATCGGATATATTCTGGAATTTCAAGTCACCCAGGTTACGATAGGCCATGGTGGTCTCGGCCCGGGGCGCAGCATTTTTCCAGACATTCGCACGGGCGGTCAGAGTCGAAGCGACATTCTGCCTGTCGACGATATCCGCGTTGACGAAATTGCGGATCATGCCCGAGGTGAAAAACACATCGAGCCGACCGTCGTTGTCGAGGTCGGCAAGGCGTGCAGCCCAAGTCCAGCCGGTCGCATCCATGCCGGTGAGGTGGGCGATTTCCTGAAAGTGTTCGCTCCCGGAGTTGAGGTACACGGCATTCCACATGTATTGCGGTATCAAATCGGAAACGCGTTCCATTTCCCACAAGCCCCGGCCGATTTCCTCCATACCCGCCATAAAACCGGCGTGGGTGCGGTCACGCATATCCGTAACGAGAAAATCCACGAGACCGTCGTTGTTAATGTCGCCGGCGTCGGCGCCCATGGAGAAATAGGTCACGTGCGGCAGGCGCTCGTCGACCACATCGGTGAACGTGCCGTCGCCGTTGTTCAGGTAAAAACGATCGGGCGTTTCAAAGTCGTTTGCACAATACAGGTCAGGCCAGCCGTCCTGATTCGCATCGAACCAGATGGCGGTGTGGCCCTGCGCGAGACCCCAGATGCCAGCTTTCTTGGAAACGTCGGTGAAGGTGCCGTTGCCGTTGTTGTGCATCAAATAGGCGCGACGGCCCTGTGGCGCCTTGGAAAAGTCCAGGATATTCATGACGATGTAGCAGTCCAGGTAGCCATCACCGTCGTAGTCGGCGAACGAGGCGTGGACCGAGGCATCCTTGATATCGAGGCCGTATTCTTTCGCACGTTCGGTGAAGGTGCCGTCACCATTGTTAACGAAAAGCAGATTGGGCGCGTCGTAACGGCAAAGGTAGATGTCTGGCCAGCCATCCTGATTGATGTCGACGACGGTCGCCCCGGCTTTGCCGATCGTGAGATCGGGGCCACCGGTTACGCCGGCGGCTGCCGCGATATCGAGGAACTGGCCGGTGACACTCTGGTGATACAGTGCGCACGGACCATTCTTAGAGACGGAAAAAATATCCATCCGGCCGTCGCGATCAAAGTCCGCGACCGCGATGCCGGTTTCGAGTGCACCGAGCGTGAATTCACGGAAGCGATCACCCCACATTCGCGGATCGTTGTAGACGTTCGGCACCGTCAAACCACTTGATGCAGCCGGGAGCCGGTGAAAGGGTTTGGCTCCGGGTGCCAGCGCCGGACGCGGAGCCAATGGAGCGGAAGTGTAGGCTGGCTCGGCTGCCGGTGAAATTGCCGGCATCAGCAAGAGGGTGAGAAGCAGGGGCTTGAACATGGGGAGATTTCCGAGGGATGGTTTCACGTGGCGTGTGCTGGAGCAAAAGTTGGCGCCGGCAGACGGCGCGAATATAAAAGAGCCAGGGCCAGCGGCGCAGCATAACTGCCGAACCGCTCGATCACTTCCCAGAAAGGCGATCCCGCCACAAGGAAGAGGCTTTCAGTGGAAAATTTCCAAATACAGATGCCGATAAACAAGCCGGGGCGCGGGCGAAGCAGTACCAGTGCGGCGAGAAAAAATTCGGCCGTACCGATCGCCGGCACCAGTGCGGCGGGATTGCTCACCCCGAGGGCCGCGTAGTGTTTGGCAAGTCCTGCTTTATGGGACAACAAACCCAGTGCACCGTGACCGGCGAGCAATCCCGCCGCACTGGTGCCGGCGATCGGTACGGCCGAATTTTTTCTCGCCGCACTGGTACTGCTTCG